>JAPOQE010000034.1 GCA_026710875.1 Gammaproteobacteria bacterium
AAGGGAAAGATACCGGGTGAATAATGGATGTGGCAGGCCCGCCACTGCCCAAACCATCCCGTCCTGCAGGTGTATTATCCTGCCCTGAATTCAGTCTTTCTGATAATTTGTGGGCCAGGGGATATCAACCCCCTGGAAAACAAGCTGCCAGACAAAACCGGCTGGTAGCTAGCGTACCGAGTCCAGCATATAGTCCACAGTTCTCTTGATATCTTCGTCAGAAAAATCAAGACGGCCGCCTTTGGGAGGCATGGCGCCCATTCCATTGATGGCATTCGCATAAAGCTGATCCACACCCTTGGCCAGACGCGGTTCCCAGCCTGCCTTATCTCCCAGCTTTGGAGCATTCAGTACGCCTGCTCCATGGCACACGGCACAGGCCTGATAGATTTCCTCTACAGATTTTTCTGCAGCAGCTACCAGCACAGGTTCATTATTACCAGCTTCATCAGCAACAGGGGTTTCGGCTACTATGGATTCACCTGATAGGTGCACATTGCCTACCGGTCTGATGCGGTCCTCGATATTTTCCTTGATCACGGTCTCATGGGAATAATCCGCATCCGAAATTAGCACATTCGCCAGTGCCAGAATCCCGATGGTCGATCCAACCATTACCCCAAATACGACTTTTAACGTTTTTATAAACCTTTGACCGCTCACATGAACTCCTAATTTACGTTGATTCTGCTTTAATGCGCTGCGAATTATAGTGAATCATCGGTGCGAAACCAAATAATCTTTACATGCCTTCCGGGGTCGTCTGACTTTTATTTCCAGGTTCCGCGTAAATCCACCTAATCGGTACTGAAAACCCTGTACACCTGGTATGCGAATATCGGCAGTGCTTAGATTCCAGGTGGCAAAATGTCACTGGAATGACGAGATCAGCGAGTGCCGTATTTTGAGCTTGGACCCGTCACGGCTATGCCTGATGCGTCGACTCAAGTGAATTCACATGCACGGTTACGATGTCCGTGTCATGGTATTGCTGATGGCGCACAGAGGAAGCCAGGTGCCGCAATAATCTAAGTGAAACATCCCATTCACCTGTAGTTGCATCGGCACGCTCACCGAGTAGCGCGATACGGTCCTGAAGGTTTTCCTCACCCGTAGCTGCCACAAATTCCAGAACGGCCTCGCCACCCTCCTTGTGAGCTGTCACGAGCAGGCGACGTTGCTGCTTCTCCGAATGTTGGCTTTGCTCGAGAAGCGTTAACAAGGTCTCTTCGGCTGCACCGACAAGTCGATTTGCCATGCCTGCGTCCCATTTGCTGCGTGATGTGAACTCACCCAGGAATGTCCTGATCTTGGGCAATACCGACAGGTCGAGTACCACTTCAATTCGGCTGCGTCGCGGCTCCGTCAGTTCCATGAACGTGGTCATCAGAATGGCGACCAGACCTCCAGCCGTCATTCCGTTTTCCAAAAGACCTCCAGCAAAATTCGAGACATGGTCGGAAAAAATCCATCCATTCTGGAAGCCAACTCCGAGCCAGAATGCTGCACCGGCAATCAGTCCCTTACGGTAGTCAATTCCATCCTGAAGTGTAACTTTCATACCCACCACAAAGAGCATGACTAACAGCACACCGATATACGCGGCTGCCACTGGCCCTGGAATCGCTAAAATAATAGCCAGCACTTTGGGAACGAAGGCCACGACAATAAAGACAAGCCCAAGGGCGACACCTACCCGTCTTGCGCCCACTCCCGTAAGCTCAGCAACGGCAACACTTGTTGAATACGTTGTATTGGGAACAGTCCCCAAAAGACCAGACAACAAGTTTCCCATCCCGTCCGCAGCCACTGTTCCCTGCACGGCCCGGAAATCCGCAGCTCGAGGTCGACGCCAAGACACCCGCTGAATGGCGATTGAATCTCCAATGGTTTCGATAGCACCTACCAAGGTCACAAACACGAAGGCAGGAAGAAGCGTCCAAAAGGCCGGCCCAAAATTTAAATCCATACCAGGCCAGTCGCCCACCGGAAGTCCAAACCAAGATGCGTTAACGATACGCTCAATATCATAAAGGCCATAAAATCCTGCCACGATTGAACCTGCTACAACTCCGATGACCGGTGCCCAGAGACGAAGCACCCCGGTTGCCTTGAGCGCTATAAAGACAATTACGAGCAAGGTCGCAAGTGCACTCATTGGAGCAGCAAATCCTGAGGCTCCCTCGGGAACATCCTTCAGAAACCCAAATATGATGGGCATGACGGTCACCGGTATCAACATGATGACCGTCCCTGCCACGGTTGGAGTCAGTATTCTGCGAAACAAGGACAGCCGCGCAGAAAGTGCGAACTGGAATAACGATGAAGCGACCACGAGTGTAGCCAACATACCCGGACCACCCTCGACTATTGCCGTAACGCAAATTGCAATAAAGGCCCCGGAAGTACCCATGGCCAATACATAACCTGCGCCAATCCGCCCTACCCGGACGGCTTGCAACATTGTGCTGACTCCACTTACTAAAACTGCAGCAAAAACAGCCCACGACAAGAAGCCTTCCGTGCCGCCAGCAGCACGGACTATGATTGCCGGAGTCAATACGATGCCTGATATACAAAGGATGGCCAACTGCAGACCAAGTCCCAGAGCCAGTGCTACCGGGGGGTTTTCATCAGGCTGGTAACGCACACTGGTGTGCTGATCAGAATGGTTAGTGCTGATAATGCATCCTCACGTCATGTATAAGCTGCATACTCGGGTCTACGCAATTACGAGATACATCGGGACAAGGCGCAGGAGTGTACCCACCAAACTTGTCCAGCGCGTCCATTTCCAATCAAGCACTGGTCCAGACCGCCCTGCATATATTGATTCTTGCTAGTCTTCAGATCGAGATGAATTTATTTCCTGTATCACCAAGCTGTCTATCAGTTGCAGGAGCAGTGCATGACCTCCGGCATCAGATGCAGTTGACCGATACTTCCCATTTATGATGATTGTGGGTACCGAGTTAGCTCCCGCATTGCGCGCCAGTTGTCTGGCATGCTCGATCTTCTCGGTAACAGCAGAGGAATTATAAGCTTTTTCAAATGAATCAGTGTCGACACCGTGATGGCCCAGAAACCTCGAAATTGATTGCAAATTGCGTAATCGCCTTCCCTGATCGTGAATCGCATCAAAAAATAGGGAGTGCAGCCTCTCCACTTCTCCCAATTGTTCCAGTGCATAATACGCCCTTGCATGTGGCATCCAGTTGCGGTTCATGACGGCTGGCATACGTGTGAACTTCACATGATCCGCCTTTCCAGTTTCCCAGTTGCTCAGGTGTTTCTCAAAAACATAACAATGAGGGCAGCCATACCAGAACAACTCCAAGACTTCGACCTGGCCTGCAGCTGCCTGTACAGGCAAAGCAGGCGATATCCTGTGGTAGTGAAATCCTTCATCAAACTCGACTTCAGACTGATCCGCATAGGCGATGGACCACAAGGCTGCAGCTGATGCGATGAGCAACCACACAACGGAAATAGAGGATCTGTTTGGGGTATTCACCATGCGTGCATGAGATCTGTCAAATGGTGTTCCAATGAGAGCAGGGAGTGAAATCCATCAAGAAATCAAGATGGCACCGGTTCTAGTGCAGGCCCGCAATATATTCTGCCACCGCATCAATCTCGACCTCGGTCATGTAGCTGACAAGCCTTGGCATTGCATTCAAATGGTCTTCGGGATGGAGCCGGGCACCACCCTTATATGCTCGAAGTTGTGTGGCAGTGTAAAACGCATGCTGGCCTGCAAGACGCGGGAATTTTGCCGGGGCATTGCCATAGCCATTGGGCCCATGGCAAGACATGCAGGCCGGCACCCCGGTCGCGGCATTACCGCCACGATAAATTCTCTCCCCGATCTTGTACAATTTTTTGCCTTGGTGCTCCTTGTCCGCATCAGCGGTTCCCGGAGTCGTGACTTGATTAGAAAAGTAGGCTGCAATGTCCTGAATGTCTTGCACTGACAGGTTTTCTACCTGGAGATTCATCAAGGTATTCACGCGTGTCCTGTTTTTAAATAGCAACATTTGTTCAACCAGGTACTTTTGTCCCTGACCTGCCAGTTTTGGCCATGCGGGGTTGGCGCTGTTTCCATCCGGACCATGGCAGGCAGCACAGGCCGCTGCTTTCTTCTGTCCGGCTTCAGGGTTTCCCTCTGCGCTAACGTAAGTTGCAAATATAAGGCATATGGCCAACATGCACAGATTCTTCATGCATACAATCCCGTATATAAATCTTGGTGTTGTGTAGTGTTGCTAGCGGTTGGCCTCGGGTTAGAAACGGGCCGACCAAGAGGGCGATGTATACCACAAAAGCAGGCATGGTCGCAAAGTATCGGCGATATTATACTTGACGTACCTGACTATATCAAATAACATGGTTCTCAACAAGCGAGGACACTGTTATGAGCAACTTATCCAAACCCTATTTCTACGATGAACAGGCTGCGTATGACTTCGTAGAGTCAAAGCTGTGGCCTGACGGTCCTACCTGCCCGAAGTGTGGCGAGAACGAGCGTGTGAACAAGATGAATGGCAAGAGCACTCGCATTGGCTTGTACAAGTGCTACGAGTGCAAGAAGCCGTTTACCGTGAAGATCGGCACTGTGTTCGAGTCCAGCCATGTCAAGATGCACGTCTGGCTTCAGGCCATTCACCTGGTTGCGTCCAGCAAGAAGGGCATCAGTAGTAATCAGTTGCACCGCACCCTCGGGGTAACTCTCAAGACTGCGTGGTTTATGAGCCACCGTATCCGTCTTGCCATGAACATTGATGATGGCGAGCAGTTCGGATCGGGTGGCGGTACTGTAGAGGCCGACGAGACCTTTATCGGCACCAGCTACAAGAAGCGCGCAAAGGACAGAGGCTACGGGCACAAGCACAAGGTACTGTCCTTGCTGGATCGTGATAGCAAGCGTACCCGCTCCATGGTCGTGGATGATCTGCGTGCAGGCACTATCCAGCCGATCCTGAAGGCGAATGTATCCAAGGACGCCAAGCTGATGACCGATGAGGCCCAGCACTACGCGTTTGCCAAGAAGTACTTTGCCGATCACAAGTCCGTATCGCACAGCACTGGCGAGTACGTGTTCGCGTTTGACAAGAGCCAGCACACCAACACCATCGAGGGTTTTTTCTCCGTGTTCAAGCGCGGTATGAAGGGCATCTATCAACACTGCGGGCATCATCACCTGCACCGCTATCTCCAGGAGTTCGACTTCCGGTACAACTATCGGATTGCTACTGGAGTGGGTGATGAGCAGCGTGCCGAAATCCTGTTGCAGGGTGTAAAAGGCAAGCGTCTAACCTATCAAACAGCTTCTGAACGACTACCCGCACCGCAATAGGCGGGGGAAGTGGAAGAGGCCAATAGCCTGGTCTTGGTTCAAGGCCGAGTACGTGGACATCTCGCACATGGTGCTTGAACAGGGCGAGTTCGAGTTTGAGTACGAGGGGGAGGAGTGAGCACCGCCCCCCCCCCCCCCCACGCGTGGGGTGGTCGGTGAGAAATTGCAGGGGGTGG
>JAPOQE010000035.1 GCA_026710875.1 Gammaproteobacteria bacterium
CAAACGGCGCATGCCCGGCGCCTGCGATGCGCTCGAGTCGGACATGGGGCCAGATGCGCTGCGTATCTTGTGCAGCATCGACCGACAGCACCCGGTCTTCCTCACCGTGCAGCAGATCGATGCAGCGGTGTACCCGTCCCTCGGCCTCGCGCAGATCGACCTCCTCCAGCCATCGCAATCCCCAGGCCAGGGCATCAGCAGGATCTGCCGCATCGGACAGGGCGCCTCGCAATGTTGCAAGCGTGGGTTTCGCATGCTCGCTGTTCACCACCTGCAATGCACAGAATTTTTTCAGGGTCTGCGCAGGGGTCTTCGTATACTGGCGTGCAAATTCATGCAAGCTCGAAGGCTCCATGCCGTGCGGCCAGTGCGGGGCGCCCGCAAACCGCGGCGCACTCGATACCAGCATCAGGCCCTCGACCCTGCGCGGATACCGCCTGGCGTACAGCAATGCCCACAGGCCGCCCAATGACCAGCCGAGAACCCGGGCGGTCGGCGGCAAAACCTCGGCAAGCCGCTGCATCCCCTGTTCGGTGGTGCAGTCCCAGGGCACGGCATGGCTGTGGCCGTGTCCCGGGAGATCGATACACCAGACCCGGTACTTCAATGCAAGCGGGGCCACCACGTCGCGCCATATTTTCGAACTCGATCCCCATCCATGTAACAATACGAGATTCGGGCCCTGGCCGGAATTTGAACAATACAGTTTTCTCACAGTACCTCGGATGAATGCAGTCGTTCTTCAGATAGCAGCGGTCATTGCGGCCTATCTACTGGGCTCTATCAACAGCGCGGTCCTGTCCAGCAAGGCGCTGCATTTGCCCGACCCGCGCACCTTGGGCTCGGGCAACCCCGGAGCCACCAACGTGTTGCGCACGGGCAGCAAGTCCGCCGCGGCGATCACATTGCTCGGCGACGTTCTGAAAGGCTTCCTTCCGGTCCTGTTGGCCACCACCCTCACGGACGATCCCCGGCTGGTGGCCGCCGTGGGCCTGGCTGCACTGCTGGGGCATATCTTTCCGGTCTATTATCGCTTTCAAGGCGGCAAAGGGGTAGCGACCACATTGGGAGTGCTGCTGGCGATGGACTGGCTGCTCGGCGGTCTGTGGGCCCTGACCTGGGTGGCCACGGCCCTGGTGTTTCGCTATTCATCCGTCGCGGCCATGACCGCCATGGTCGTGACGCTGGTTCTGGCTGTTGCGTTTCGCATGGATGCGCCGTGGACCATCGGACTACTTGGCCTCTTCACGGCGTTGATATTCTGGCGTCACACCAGCAATATCCGCGACCTGCGCGCCGGGCGTGAAGTCAAGTTCGGAAAGAAATAGTCAGAGCTCGTCCAGCGACCAGCGCGGCTGAACCCGGATGCGCAGGGGCTCGTTGCCCGCGCCCTGCAGCCTCAACAGGCCAAGTTGCGCCACCATGGCAGCGTTGTCGGTGCAAAATTCCGGGGCTGGAAAGATCACCCTCACGTCCTGTGCGCCGAGCCGGTGGGCCAGTTGCCGGCGCAACTTCTGGTTCGCACCGACGCCGCCTGCCACGACCAGTGTCCTGGCACCGGTGTGCTCGATCGCACGCGCGGACTTGATCCTCAGGGTATCGACGACGGCATCCTCAAAGGCCCGTGCCACATCCGCCCGTGCCTGGTCGTTGGGATTCGAAAGTCCTTTCAGGGTGTTCAGCACATGGGTTTTCAGTCCGCTGAAGCTGAAATCCAGGCCGGCACGATTCACCATCGGGCGGGGAAAGTTGAAACGGTCCGGGTTGCCCTGCCTGGCCAAGCGCTGGATTTGCGGCCCGCCGGGATAGCCCAGGCCCAGCATCTGCGCCACCTTGTCAAAGGCCTCGCCGACGGCATCATCAATACTCTCCCCCAGTACCGTGTACTGTGCCACCGAGCGCACCTCCACCAGCAGGGTGTGTCCACCCGAGACCAGCAACGCTACATACGGATACTCGGGTGCGGCATCCTCCAGCAGGGGTGCCAGCAGGTGGGCTTCCATGTGATGCACGGCAACGGCCGGCTTGTTGAGTGCAAATGCGAGGCTTCTGCCAAGGCCGGCGCCGACCATCAGTGCACCCATCAATCCCGGACCCGAGGTATAGGCCACCGCATCGACATCGTCTTGCAGCGACAACCCGGCGGTGTGCATCGCACTCTGGACCAGGGGCCCAAGCTTTCGAATGTGATCGCGCGATGCCAACTCCGGGACCACGCCGCCGTATTCGCTGTGCAGGGCAGACTGGGAATACAGATGGTGGGCCAGCAGTCCCTGGCGTTCGCAGATTACGGCCACGGCCGTCTCGTCACAGGAGGTTTCTATACCCAGTACTCGCATCAGGGCAGCTTCGTGTCATTCGGGTGCACAAACATAGCACGTATTTTTGCAATCCAGCTACCGGCCTGCGCGAACGGGTTTCGAAATGTATTTGAAATATGGGGACCTGCCGGTATAATCGCGCTTCTTTTGGTTAGACTCTCTTGAGGTTAGGAAAGTATTCAATGCCTGGTGTGCGTGTAAAGGAAAATGAACCGTTCGACTTTGCCTTGCGGCGATTTCGACGTTCCTGCGAGAAAGCAGGTGTGATCACCGAAGTACGCCGACGCGAATACTATGAAAAACCTACCGAGGTGCGCAAACGCAAAGCGGCAGCAGCCGTCAAGCGCAACCTCAAGCGCGTAGCGCGAACCAGTCTGCGTCGACGACGCCTGTACTGAATCCCTCCCCTCATACCTCCAGATCCAGGTTCAGCACCTGCAGTGCGCCCTGCGCTGGTTCCAAATTACTGTTTACCGCTATACTCGAAGTGCCATGCCTGCCTTGCAAAACGATATCCTGATCCGTGCACTGCTCAAAAAACCGGTGCCGCGAACACCGCTGTGGATCATGCGCCAGGCCGGCCGGTACTTGCCAGAATACCGTGCCACGCGCAAACGCGCCGGCGGGTTCCTGACACTTTGCAAGACGCCTGAACTGGCCTGTGAAGTCACACTGCAGCCGGTCGAGCGATTTGACCTCGATGCGGCGATACTGTTTTCGGATATCCTCACCATCCCGGATGCGATGGGACTGGGCCTGTCCTTCACCGAGGGCGAGGGGCCCCGGTTTTCCAAACCCGTGACGTGCATGAAAGACGTACAGCGTATCGCGGCGACCCAACCCCTGGAAGGCCTGGACTATGTATACGATGCCGTGCGCCTGGTGCGCCAGGAGCTGGGCGGGCGGGTGCCGCTGATCGGGTTCTCCGGCAGTCCGTGGACGCTGGCCACCTACATGGTGGAAGGCCAGACCAGCCGTGAATTCCGCAAGATCAAGGGCATGCTCTACGCGCACCCGGAACTGCTCGAGCACCTGCTGGAGATCCTGAGCCAGGCGGTCGTGGAGTACCTCCTGGCACAGGTCCGCGCCGGGGCACAGGCCGTGATGGTATTTGATACCTGGGGGGGCGTGCTGTCCAGGGAGGCCTACCTGAACTACTCCCTGAAACCCATGCGGCATGTCGTTACCGAACTGTTGAAAACCGGCACACAGCCGGTCGTACCCATTACCCTGTTCACCAAGGGTGTGGGACAGGAACTGGCTGACCTGGCGGCTACCGGATGTCATGCCGTGGGTCTGGACTGGACCATGGAAATGGACCAGGCACGGGCCCTGGTGGGTTCCAGAGTCGCGTTACAGGGAAACCTGGACCCGGCAGTACTGTATGGCCCGGACGAGGTGATTCGAAGAGAAGTCCGAAAAGTCCTGGAAAAATTCGGTACCGGCAGCGGACACGTGTTCAATCTGGGCCACGGCATACAGCAGTACGTGGACCCTGAGAAGGTCGTGGTCCTGGTCGAGGCAGTCAAGGAGTTCAGCCCCGCCTATCATTGACCCGGGCTCCCCGGGTCCCATCAAGCCACCTGTTCATCGCCAGGTTCAAGCCGTGCGTGGCAAGACCCGCGCCAGCCAACCTCCGGAGGTGCTCCTAGGCAGATCCGCCGGCTGAATTGCGGGTTCTGGAGACTCTCACTCGAACACGACCCGGGCCTGGCTCCCCGTGACGACCTTCAGGGAACAGTTGGTCCAGACCGGAAAAGCCGTCCAGTACGCGCAGGATGCGAACCAGGCTGGACAACTGCACCGAGTGGCCGGCCTCCAACCGCTCCAGGGTCCGCTTGGAAATTCCGGCGCGTTGCGAGGCCTGTGCCTGGCTCAGATCCAGCGCAATTCGCTTTGCTGCAATGCGTGCCCCGAGTTCTACCAGGACAATCCTGTCTGAAAGCAGTGGAAAGATCTGCATATTCGCCAATTATGACGAATTAATAGACATATTACAAAGGATGGTCGATCGAGTGACCTGGCTATCTAATCGGATACTTTATATATATCGACATTTATGACGATTTAATAAGCTAATCCGGACTGCCACGCCCTACATTTCCTTGCAGGTGCGGTATTGCAGCGGGTGCAGGACGATTACCCTTCGTCGTCCTTGTATTGTGAGGGGTCGTGCCCTCGTGCGAGCAGACGGGCCAGTGCCTTGCCATTTATTCGTTGCGCCGGGCGATTGCAGGTCTTGCTCTTCGGCGGCTGGTGCTGGTGGCGCAAGCTGAAGACCGTGATGT
Organism: Gammaproteobacteria bacterium; assembly: GCA_026710875.1. GTDB lineage: Bacteria > Pseudomonadota > Gammaproteobacteria > UBA4575 > UBA4575 > WTFY01. The sequence continues at coordinate 4,610 of JAPOQE010000035.1, forward strand.
CTATTTCATGCTCGCGGTATACGAATACCAGTACGGGCAGGCTGGAGTAGTGTCTGTTCTGCCTGAAATACCGGTCTGCAATCCGCACTGCCATGCCGCGTTGCTCCAGTACCCCCAGTACTTCTTCAGTGCTGTCGCAGGAGACCTGCAGGCTGATCGGGGTGTCCGTACCCGCGGTGCCATCGAGCACCGGCCCTGTCAGGTAGGGGGAATACGGCGTCAGCCAGTTCATCACGGACAGCGCCGTGGCACGCAAGCGCCAGAGAATCTTCCCGTGGTCGGGCAGGAACGTGCGCGTGAACGAGCGGATAGCTGACTCGATCTCGACATTACTCGGCAACGCGACTCCCTGCAGCGCGTGCAGACGCTCGCGGGCCTTGTGCTTGGCTTTCTGATAGTCGTGCACACCCTCACTGACAATGATGCGTGCAGCCTCCTGCGCAAGCGTCGCCCGAAGCCTGTCCTGTTTTCTTACAGCCACGATCCTTTAAAATAGCTGTTCTGGAGTTCCCATGCCCTCGTCGTTTTGCGGATACGCCGGCCGTGTGCCGGCACCGGAACCTTGCGCCGGAACATATCCTGCGCGGAAGGTCTCTTCAATCCCCTGATCGCTGTTCTGGTCCACCAGTTGTCCGGTGGCCGGATCAATGCGCACGCTCACGATGGTGTCCGGGCGCTTCAGTTGGTTGGAAGGCTTGCCCTTTAACGCCACCTGCATGAAATCCATCCAGATGGGTATGGCCGCGACACTGCCCACTTCCTTGCGTCCAAGCGGCTTGTGCTGGTCAAATCCCACCCAGGCAATACCTACGATATCACCGTTGAATCCGCAGAACCATGCATCACGCTGTTCGTTCGTCGTGCCGGTCTTGCCGGCCAGATCCTCGCGTCCCAGCGCTCTCGCACGCCTGCCTGTGCCTCTTTGTATGACATCGTGCATCATGTTGGTCATCTGGTAGGCATTTTCCTTGGACACGACCTGCTCGGCCACCCGTATACCCAGGTCCGGGGCCGGTGCGCCGTCTTCGATGACCACCTCCTCGCCACTTCGGTGCAGCTGCTGCTGCAAGTCCAGGCAGTCTGCCTCACATACCATGAGTGGACTGGAGCGAAACAGAACTTCTCCATTGAAGTCCTCAATCCTTTCGATCACAAACGGTTCCACGCGGTGGCCGCCGTTGGCAAACACCGCATAGCCGCGGGCCATCTCCCAGGGAGTCACTACACCGGACCCCAGTGCAAGCGACAATCCCTTCGGCAACTGCGCCTCGTCAAATCCGAAATTGGCGATATGCTGCACCGTGGACTGGTGGCCCACGCTTCTGAGCACGCGGATCGAGACCATGTTTCGTGACTTGACCAGGGCCTCGCGAAGACGTGTCGGACCGAAGAATTTACCGCTGTAGTTTTTGGGCCGCCAAGCACTCTTCATCCCGCTGGCGTCCTGCACCACCGGGGCATCGTTGATGATGCTGGCCGGGGTATAGCCTGACTCGAGTGCAGCCGAGTAGATAAAGGGCTTGAAGCTCGAGCCCGGCTGGCGCTTGGCCTGCGTCACCCGATTGAATTTGCTGTGCAGGTAGTCGTAGCCGCCGACCAGGGCCAGCACACTGCCATTTTGCGGGTCCACCGCAATGAATGCGCCTTCCGCATCCGGGATCTGGCTCAGCGACCATTCGCCCGAATCAGCACGATGGATGCGAATCACATCGCCGGGTGTAAACATGGAGGCAAAGTCCTGCGGCTCATCACCCCGGGTATTTTCATCGATGTAGGGCTTTGCCCACTTCGCCTGCCCGATGGACAGCGTGGCAAACTGCTGCTCCCCCAGGTACGCCTCGATTTCCTCGGACTCCACCCGGATCACCACGGCAGGCAACAGGCCGCCGGTGAAGTCCATGCCCAGCAACACCGCGTCCAGCTTCCCGTATTCGATCAGGCTCTCATCCTCCTCGGCATACTCCAGTTCAAGATGGGATTCCGGGCCGCGCCAGCCGTGGCGACGGTCATAGGCATGCAGGCCTTCGCGCAGGGCGTGCTGGGCCTGGCGCTGCAGGGCGCTGTTGATCGTGGTGTATACACGATAGCCCTTGTTATAGGCATCCGCGCCGTAATCCGCGACCATCTGTGCACGTGCCATCTCGCCGATGTACGGGGCATTCATTTCAACCTTCGGGTAATGTATCGATGCGCTGACCGGGGCACTCTGTGCCTCCTGGTACGCATTATCATCGATGAACCCAAGCTTGTGCATCCTGCCGAGCACGTAGTCGCGGCGCACAAGGGCGCGCTCGGGATTGACGATCGGATTGAACGCTGAAGGCGCCTTGGGCAATCCTGCAATCATGGCGATCTGGGCAAGGTTCAGGTCATGGACACTGCGACCGTAATAAACTTCCGCCGCAGCACCGACCCCGTAGGACCGGTGCCCCAGGTAAATCTTGTTGAGGTACAGCTCGAGGATTTCGTCCTTGCTGAATTCGTGCTCGATCCTGAAGGCCAGGAAGATCTCCTTGAGTTTACGGGTGTACGTGCGCTCATTGCCGAGGAAGAAGTTCCTCGCCAGTTGCATCGTGACCGTGCTGCCGCCCTGGCGTTTTTCACCGGTCATGGCGACGCTGATCGCGGCACGCAGCAGGCCCTGGTAGTCGACGCCCAGGTGCTCGTAAAACCGGTCATCCTCGGCAGCCAGGAAGGCCTGCACCAGCGACTCCGGAATCTCGTCCACTCGCAGGGGTTCGCGCCGTTTCTCTCCGTACACAGCAATGAGCTTGCCGTCCCGGCTGTAGACCTTCAGCGGTACCTGCAACTCCACGTCCCTGAGCATGGCCACCCCGGGCAATGAAGGGGCCAGGGAGAGATAGATCACCAGTACCGCAAGGATGAGAGCAAGGAATGCACCCAGTGCGAGGCGTAGAAGCTTCAGTAGGTTGGCCATGACCCCTGTGCAGGAATGTACAAGCCGGACAGCATCGTCACGATGGCGGGAACTGGAACCGGACAGGCTGCAGCAGCCGTGTGGCTTGCTTGCTTGTCACCCGGTGCGTACATACAGACTCCTGTGAATCTCGGCTATTCAGTGCGAATGGACTGCGCTCCCCGTAAAGGCAGTTTCCTGTTCAATCATTGTAAGTTATAGCATCAGACAAGTCATTGCGCACAAATGCTCCCCAAGGCAAGATCATCATTGACAAAGTGTATCGGAGGACTCAGAAATAAGTGTGGCGGAACAGACGGATTTTGTAGAAGTCATGCGACGAGCTTATTCGCTGCCAAGAGACCCTATGGGATCTGTGTCTGCACTTTCGTTGGGCACTGTCAAGACAGCGCAGGTATTTACGGCAGTGGCTCCAGAGGCTCCGCGCCAACCAAAGAGATTCAGACCCTGCAAGAATTACCAGGCTCTTGCCAGAAATTGCGCCTCAACCTAGAATGCTGCATGAGATAATATTAAAAGCAAACAAAACAATTAGGAGACTATGATCATGCCCTCGACACAAGACCGCATTAAGGCATTGGCCCATGAAAACCTGGACATAGGCAAAGAACCGGACATGGATGCCGGGTTCAGTGACTCTGGTGTGTCCTCGGTGGATGCCGTCAACTTCATCAAAAAGGTTAGTGAGGAATTCGGTCAGCCTATTTCTCCTGAAGACTTCACCCAGTTTACGACCCTGGGCGAACTGGCCAGTTATCTGGATTCCCGTTCCTGATAAATCATTCCCAGCCTGGGAATGTGGGCTGGACTAAACTTGGGCGATATAGGGCTTGCCATGTCGGGTTTTTGGCCTCGGACCCGCATTGCGAAGCAGCCTCCTACGGTAATGCCATAGCGGGACCATGTTCTGGGTGACGGGCCTTCACAAGCATGAAAGTGAACACCCATAAAGAGCCGGCTACACTGGCAGAAGACGACCGGTCCCCGTACAGAAAAAAGGAGAACGTCGCGATCTTTTGCGTGCACCTGATACCTCTCGAGACTCGCAAGGAGATACTGCGCGGGCACCGGTCAGGCATACGCATACCCGTATTATATTCAGCTTGTACCGGGCAGCGTTATGCACAGTTCTCTATTGTCGACTCCGCTGCAGCAACGAGCCCAGGGCAATTCCGGCCTGAAGATATA
>JAPOQE010000036.1 GCA_026710875.1 Gammaproteobacteria bacterium
CGAACCTTCCCAGGGGCGCCCGGGCGCAGCCTACGCCGCCCCCGCAGCCTGCGGACCAGGACCAAGAGCGGTATATCCCCTATCCCTCCCAGCAGGCACACGTGTACCTGGGGCAGCTTGGCATCGCACGCGGGGACCCGGACTATTTTGCCCTGTATGTTGGCAACCATGTGTTTGGCGGCGGCGGCTTTACCTCGCGACTGATGAAGAAGATTCGCAAGGAGCAGGGGCTGTCCTACAGCGTATACAGTTATTTCTTTCCCTTGCAGCAACGCGGTACGTTCACGCTGGGGTTGCAGACCCGCACGGACCAGGCCGACCAGGCGCTCGGACAGGCGCATCGCATGATTCGCGACTATGTCGATGAAGGGCCCAGCGAGGCCGAACTGGCACTGGCCAAAAAGAGCATCATCGGCGGTTTTCCGCTGCGCGTGGATGAGAACCGCGACATCCTCCGGTACCTGTCGCTGATCGGTTACTACGACTTGCCGCTCGACTACCTGGATACCTTCTCGGAGCATATTGGCGCTATTACGCAGGACGAGGTCAGGGCGGCCTTTGGCCGCAACCTGCACACCGACCGCATGGTCAAGATCGTCGTTGGTGGTCCCGAAAAAGAATAGCCTGCGCATTATCGGCGGGACCTGGCGCAGCCGGCGTGTCGAGTTTGCGGATGCCCCCGGTATCCGGCCTACACCCGATCGGGTGCGTGAGACGCTGTTCAACTGGCTGGCGGACAAGATCGAGGGCGCCCGCTGCCTGGACCTTTTTGCCGGCAGTGGTGCCCTGGGATTCGAAGCCGCCTCGCGAGGCGCTGTACACCTCACCCTGGTGGACCACGATGCCGGGGTCATTGACATGCTCAAGGCGCAAAGGCGCTCGCTGGATGCCCGGCAGGTCGAAATCGTGCACCACGAGTCCCTGGCGTACCTGCGCGAGGCAAGCCAGCCGTTTGACATCGTGTTCCTCGATCCTCCTTTCGGCACGGACCTGCATCAGCTGGCTGCGCAGGTCCTGGTCACCCGCGAACTGCTGTGCCCGAACGGGCGCCTGTACATCGAATCCCCGGTGGGGAAAACGCCGGAATTACCGGATGCCCTGCGATGCATCCGTGAGAAAACCGCCGGGCAGGTGCGTTACCAACTGCATGAGCTGGTGGCGTAAACCACGCACCGGATTCCCTGGCCACGTGACCTGGATCGCTTCATGCTAGAATTTGTTCATGGCACTAGTTGCAGTCTATCCGGGCACCTTTGACCCGATTACCAACGGTCATACGGACTTGGTGCGCCGCGCCTGCACCCTTTTTGAGAGCGTGGTCGTGGGCGTCGCGGTCACCGGTGGCGGCAAGCATTCATTTTTCAACCTGGACGAACGCGTCGACCTGGCCCGCAAGGCGCTGGCCGCAATACCCAATGCAAAGGTTCATGGCTTTGACGGCCTGTTGGTGGATTTTGCACGCCAGCAAGGCGCCAAGGCCATTCTCCGTGGCCTGCGCGCGGTTTCGGATTTCGAATTTGAATTCCAGCTGGCTAGCATGAACCGCAGGCTGGACGATCAATTCGAAACCATTTACATGACGCCCTCGGATGAACACACCTTTATCTCCTCGACCCTGGTCCGCGAAATCGCAAGCCTCGGCGGTGACGTGTCCCGGTTTGTTTCCCCCGCGGTAGTCGAGGCCTTGCGTACCAAGTTGACCGACTGAAGCCCTCCTGTTCGAAATGCGAAACCTGATTTTCGTGTGCCTGCTATGGGGAGTGGCCTCCTGTAGCCTGACGACGGCTCCCGAATCCATCCCCAACGGTCTCGCATCGGCGCCTCCCGTCTCGGATTACGCAATCGCCACTGCACATCCGCTGGCAACCCGGGCAGGTATCGAGATCCTGCGCCAGGGAGGCAATGCCTTCGATGCGGCCGTTGCTGTTACAGCCTGCCTGGCGGTGGTGGAGCCCTACGCCTCGGGCCTGGGCGGCGGTGGCTTCTGGCTGCTGCACAAGGCTTCTGACCGACACGATGTCATGCTCGATGGAAGGGAGCGAGCGCCGCTTGCAGCCACCCGCGACATGTATCTTGATGAGGCTGGCAGGCCCACCCGGGCATCCGTGGTGGGGCCACTGTCGGCCGGCATTCCGGGGGTGCCCGCGGCCCTCGTGCACTTGTCGGACAAGTATGGACGCCTGTCGCTGGATACGACCCTGCGGCCTGCCATCCGCCTGGCACGTGAAGGGTTTGAGGTGAGCACGCGTTACCAGGAGCTTGCGGGCGCCATGCTCGAGAACCTTCATGAAGCCGGTGGCAGGACCTCGATTTTCCTGGACCAGGGCGGGGCGCCCGAGCCCGGCTATGTGCTGCGCCAGGCGCAGCTTGCGCGGGTCCTTGAGCGCATACGGGATGAGGGCCGCGACGGATTCTACCGGGGAGAGGTGGCCGCCTTGCTGGTGCAGGGCGTGCGCGAGGCCGGCGGCATCTGGCAGTTGCAGGACCTGGCCGAGTACCGGGTAGTGGAGCGCGCGCCGGTATCTGGCAGCTACGCCGGCATGAAGATCACCAGTGCAGCGCTGCCCTCATCGGGGGGCATTGTTTTGATGCAGATGCTCAACATGCTGTCGCTGCAGGACCTGGAAAAAATGGACCCGGTACAGCGAACCCATGCCCTGGTCGAGGTCATGCGCCGCGCTTACAGGGACCGTGCCCGGTATCTTGGGGATACGGACTACGTCGAGGTTCCCGCAGCACGCCTGTTATCCATGCGCCATGCCCGCAACCTGCTTGCGGATTTCAGTGCCAAGCATGCCACTTCGAGCAGTGCTATCAGTGAGGGGGCGGATCGGCAGGACCCTGGGCGGGAAGAAGGACGCAACAACACGCATTTCTCTGTCATCGACCGCCACGGCAACTACGTGGCCGCGACACTCTCCATCAATTACCCGTTCGGCTCGGGATTTATGCCGCCCGGTACCGGAGTGCTGCTGAATAACGAGATGGATGATTTTTCAGTCAAGCCGGGGCAACCCAATCTGTATGGCCTCACGGGCGGTGCGGCCAATTCGATTGAACCGGGCAAGCGCATGCTGTCCAGCATGTCACCCACGTTCCTGGATGACGGTGAGCGCGTTGCCATCCTGGGGACACCGGGCGGCAGCCGCATCATTACCATGATGCTGCTTGCCGCCATGGAATTTGCGAACGGCGCGGATGCGCAGGCCATGGTCTCGCGGCCCCGTTTTCATCACCAGTTCCTGCCGGACCTGGTCCAGTTCGAAAGCGAGGCCTTCGATGACCCCACGCAGGCCGCCCTTGCCGGACTCGGTCACCGGCTGCAGGTAACACCGCGCAGCTACGGGGACATGCATGCGCTGATCTGGAATCGCAGCACGGGCCAGGTCACGGCCGCCAGCGACCCCCGTGGCATCGGCCATGCACAGGTCGGGGAGTAATGGTTTGGATCAGTGCTGGCACCGGCTGCAGAAAAAGCTGCTGCGCTGACCGAGCACACGCGCCTGGATCGGGTGGCTGCAGCGCGGACACGGTTGTCCCTGCCGGTTGTAGACGTTGAGTTTCTGTGCAAAGTATCCGGGGCGCCCGTTCTCACGGGTGAAGTCCCGAAGGGTGGTGCCCCCGGAGTCGATGGCACGGCGCAATACCTCCTTGATGTTCACGGCCAGCCGCTCATAACGAGGCAGCGCAATACGGCCCGCGGCCCGCTGGGGATGAATGCCGCTTAGGAAAAGCGCTTCACTGGCGTAGATGTTCCCCACTCCTGCGACAACGGTACTGTTCATGATGAAATTCTTGACGCTGAGCTTGCGCGAGGCGGCACGGTCGTACAGGTAGCGGCCACAGAATTCATCACTGAAGGGTTCTGGCCCGAGGCCATGCAGGAGCTTGTGTCGCAGGGGGTCGCGCCTCGTCCAGTGGATGCTGCCGAAGCGGCGTGGGTCATGAAACCGCAGCACCTTGTCTGCAAACACGAAATCAACCTGGTCATGCTTTTGTGCCGGCACATCGCACCCGACGATGCGCAGACTGCCGGAC
>JAPOQE010000037.1 GCA_026710875.1 Gammaproteobacteria bacterium
CAGAGACGGCGGAAAGGCGGTTATGCAGAGATCACACTGGCGCTCGACAGTGCGTCTGATCCAGTGCTGCAGCGTATCCAAGAACACCTATAGGACTGTGATGAATCCGGGTGCGGAGTCATCGGGTACCGATTTACACCCTTCAAGTTTGAAGGTATAGGGCTTAAACCGATGTCTCGGTTTTACAGCTTTTGGGGCATTTTCAACGTCCCTTAGGGCATCCAGACATGTCTCAGGCGTGCAAGATTGAAGCGGGCTTTCATTTGGACACACTCACAACTCACGTGTGAATCCTGCAATAGAAGCTACGTAACATCGATCGAGGGTTTACTGGGGGAGGACTCTCCAGCATGTGTGAGAAGGGGATAGAAGTTTGCAGGCAAGAATGCGACAACGTAATTTTTCAGTACACTGTCGGTACACCACGCAGTTTTGCCTGCTTGCATCAGGCTGAGCTAACACATTGAACCAACGAGATTTACACTCCGTGTACCGGGTATTCCCTGTTTCAATACAGTCAACAATTTACCAATTCTTCTGGCGCTGGTTGAGAAATATCCCTTTTACTCTGGCCCGGGCGAACCGGAATCAGACTTTCGTTGTCTGAAAACCAGGTTCAGGGTGCTGTGAACAATACTTCAGAACAGGGTTAAGTGCACCGCGGCGACCCGCTATACTATCCATAACAAGGAATCATTGAAGACCGGGCATGGCAGATCAAGACCAAATTCTACGTGAAGACAAGGCGGCCGTTAAAGAGGCGAAAACCCGCAAGCCGCCAATGTACAAGGTGGTATTATTGAACGATGACTACACACCCATGGAATTTGTCGTACACATTCTTGAGAACTTCTTCAAGATGAACCGGGAAAAGGCCACCCGGATCATGCTCCATGTGCATACCCGGGGAAAAGGCGTTTGCGGTGTATATACACGTGATGTGGCAGAGACCAAGGTGGCACAGGTGAACGAGTATTCGCGCATGAACAACCATCCGTTGCTGTGTGCGATGGAAGAATCGTAGCAGAAGACCATGCTGAACAAAGAGCTTGAATTCACACTGAACCTTGCCTTCAAGGAGGCACGTGAGAAGCGTCATGAGTTCATGACGGTCGAACACCTTTTGCTTGCGCTGACTCAAAACCCGACGGCTGCCAAGGTATTGCGTGCGTGCGGAATCGATCTGCCGAAATTATCAAAGGAGCTGTCGGAGTTTATCCAGAACAACACCCCGCTGCTTCCCGACGAGGATGACCGCGATACGCAACCGACCCTGGGTTTCCAGCGTGTGCTGCAACGTGCCGTCTTCCACGTCCAGTCCTCCGGGAGAAAAGAGGCGGAAGTGACCGGCGCCAATGTGCTGGTTGCGATCTTCAGCGAACAGGAGTCCCACGCGGTGTATCTGCTGGGCCAGCATGATGTCGCGCGCCTGGATGTCGTGAATTACATTGCCCACGGAATCTCGAAAGTACCCACGGATTCCGACAGCGAGATGGCCGTCGATCCCGAAGTGGAAGTGAGCAGGGATGCTCAAAGTCCGAAGCCACTGGATTGTTACGCGGTCAACCTGAATCAACTGGCAAGCGAGGGAAAAATCGACCCGCTGATCGGGCGCGACAATGAAATCGAACGCACGATACAGATCCTGTGCCGGCGCAGGAAAAACAACCCGCTCATGATCGGTGAAGCCGGGGTGGGCAAAACGGCCATTGCCGAGGGGCTGGCGAAGAAAATTGTCGACCAGGAAGTGCCCGACATTCTGAAGGATTACACGATCTATGCGCTGGACCTGGGAGGCCTGGTGGCCGGTACCAAGTACCGGGGTGATTTTGAGAAACGACTGAAAGGGGTGCTGCACCAGCTCAAGGAAGAACAGAACACGATCTTGTTCATCGATGAGATCCACACCGTCATTGGCGCGGGCTCGGCCTCCGGAGGCGTGATGGATGCCTCCAACCTGATCAAGCCAATGCTGGGTACAGGCGAGCTTAAATGCATCGGTTCGACCACCTACCAGGAATTTCGTGGCGTATTCGAGAAAGACCGCGCACTGGCGCGGCGGTTCCAGACCATCGACATCGAAGAACCCAGTGTCGAGGAGACCTACCGGATCCTGAAAGGCTTGCGCAGCCGTTTTGAAAAACACCATGGCGTGCGCTATGCGGAAAAGGCATTGCGGGCGGCGGCGGAGTTGGCGGCCAAGTACATCAATGACCGGCACTTGCCGGACAAGGCCATCGATGTCATCGACGA
>JAPOQE010000038.1 GCA_026710875.1 Gammaproteobacteria bacterium
GTGTTCCATGTGCCTGGGCATGAATGCTGATCAACTGGAGGTCGGAGAGCGCTGTGCATCCACCTCCAACCGGAATTTCGAGGGGCGCCAGGGCAAGGGCGGGCGCACCCACCTGGTGAGCCCGGTGATGGCCGTGGGGGCCGCGCTGCATGGGCATTTTGTGGATGTAAGGAAGTGGATGTCATGAGACCGTTTACCCGCATTGAAACCACGTTCGCACCCCTTGACCGCAGCAATGTGGACACGGACGCCATCATCCCGCAGCAGTACCTGAAGTCGGTCAAGCGCACGGGCTTTGGCATTTACCTGTTTGACAACTGGCGCTACCTGGATCCTGGTTCACTGGAGCACGACCCTGGCAAGCGGCGTTCGAACCCGGAGTTTGTGCTCAACAAGGAGGACTATGTAGGTGCCGAGGTATTGCTGGTGCGGGACAACTTTGGCTGCGGCTCATCACGTGAACATGCGGTGTGGTCCCTTCTGGATTACGGCTTCAGGGTGGTAATTGCCTCGAGCTTTGCCGATATATTCTGCAGCAACAGTTATAAAAATGGCTTGTTGCCCATTACACTGCAGGTATCGGAAGTGGACTACCTGTTTGAGCGGGTCGCCCGGGATTCGACATTCACCTGTACGGTAGACCTCGAGCGCCAGGTCGTGCAGGACCAGGATGGCCGGGAATTTAGCTATGAAGTCAACGAGTTCCACAAGCACTGCCTGTTGAACGGGTACGATGAAATCGATCTGACCCTTCAGCATGCAGACAAGATCAGCGCCTACGAGAGCCGGATGAAACAAGCCTGCCCCTGGCTGTTTAACTGACATTCTTACCACCGGGTTTTAGTTCCTCATGTACAAGGTTTTGTTATTGCCAGGGGATGGCATTGGTCCGGAAGTCATTGCGCAGGCCCGCAAGGTGCTCGCCTTCCTCGCAGACGACTGTGGTCTTGACGTTGAAGTCGAGCAAGCACTGATCGGCGGCAGTGCCTACGAGCAATGTGCCGACCCCCTGCCGGAAGAGACCCTGGGACGTGCCCGTGCGGCGGATGCCGTGCTCCTTGGTGCCGTGGGTGGACCCCGGTTCGATCATATCGAGCGTGAGCTGCGCCCGGAGAAGGGCTTGCTGCGACTTCGCTCTGCACTGGGCCTGTTTGCGAATCTTCGCCCTGCAATCCTCTACCCGGACCTCGCCGGTGCGTCATCGCTTAAAGCTGAGCGGGTGACCGGTCTGGACATCATGATCGTCCGTGAACTGACCGGTGGGCTCTATTTCGGGGAGCCACGGGGAATTCATCGTCTCGAAGGAGACATCCGCAAGGGAGTGAACACGCTGGAGTACGATGAAAATGAAATAGAACGCATCGCCCATGCGGCCTTTCGGATTGCGCAGCACAGGGACAAGCGACTTTGCTCTGTGGACAAGGCCAATGTGCTCGAGGTTTCCGAGTTGTGGCGCGAGGTTGTGGAACGGGTGCACCGGGAATATCCCGAAGTTTCCCTGAGCCATATGTATGTCGACAACGCGGCCATGCAGCTCGTTCGCGAACCCAACCAGTTTGATGTCGTGCTGACGGAGAACATGTTCGGCGATATCCTTTCTGACATTGCAGCAATGCTCACGGGATCCATCGGCATGCTGCCGTCGGCTTCACTGAACGAGGAGAATCGGGGCCTGTATGAGCCCGTGCATGGTTCGGCACCGGATATCGCCGGCAAGGATGAGGCCAACCCGCTTGCGGCTATCCTTTCGGTGGCGATGATGCTGCGCTACAGCCTGGATGCGCCGCAGCTGGCGGATCGGGTCGATCAGGCGGTACAGCAGGTCATTTCACAGGGACTTCGAACGCCGGATATTGTATATTCCGCGCGGCAGTGCATCGGTACGCAGGAGATGGGTGATTCCGTGGTCCGTGCGCTTTCAGAACAATCTTTGGATTAGCAGATACGACCAATGAAAAAATACAATGTTGCCGTAGTCGGCGCCACGGGTGCGGTGGGTGAGCAGTTGCTGTCCATCCTTGCACAAAGAGAATTCCCGGTAGACCAGGTGCATGCACTGGCAAGCACCCGCTCTGCGGGCAAAAAGATCCGCTTCGGGGATCGCGAGCTTGAGGTTGGCGACCTGGCCGACTTTGATTTTACCAATACGCAGATTGGACTTTTTTCTGCGGGTGCCGGCATATCAAGGGAGTATGCGCCGAAGGCCGCAGCTCAGGGTTGTATCGTAATCGACAACACCTCGCAGTATCGGTACGAGGACAACATTCCCCTGGTCGTACCGGAAGTCAATGCCGAGCAGATTGCGCGCTACGAGAACTGCGGCATTATCGCAAACCCGAATTGCTCGACCATCCAGATGGTCGTGGCCCTGAAACCCATCCATGATGCCGTGGGCATCGAGCGCTTGAACGTTGCAACGTACCAGGCCGTATCGGGTACGGGCAAAGAGGCCATCGATGAGCTGGACCAGCAAACCCGGAATATCATCGACGGCAAGTCCGTGGACTGCGAGGTGTACCCGAAACAGATCGCCTTCAATGCCTTGCCGCACATCGACGTGTTCATGGACAACGGCTACACCAAGGAAGAGATGAAGATGGTGTGGGAGACCCGCAAGATCATGGGGGATGACACGATCCAGGTGAATCCAACGACCGTGCGCATACCCGTGGTCAACGGCCATTCCGAGGCCGTACACCTCGAATTGAAAGCACCGCTGTCCGCAGAGCAGGCAAAACGGTTATTGGCTGAAGCACCGGGCATCCAGGTTGTGGATGATCGAGAGGATGGCGGCTACCCCACGGCGGCTACCGAAGGCGACGGAACCGATGCCGTCTACGTGGGTCGGATTCGTGAAGATATCTCGCACCCTCGCGGGCTCAACATGTGGGTGGTCAGCGACAATCTTAGAAAGGGTGCCGCGTTGAACAGTATCCAGATTGCAGAAATCCTGGTCAGGGATTTTATCTGACAGCTCAAGCGTTCCCCCACACCACCGGCCACTCGCTCCCACGACAGGCGAAATCGGGGACGGGTATACTTGGATGGCCTTGTATGGGATTCACCGGTGGTTGCCCGTTCTCTTCGATCACTGCCGGCGGGTCAGGGTGACTCCATAAGACCATCAGTGAGAGGGATGTGGCCAAGCGAAGCGTAGTGATCACAGGCTGTTCCAGCGGTACCGGGCAATGTGCTGCCGAGATGCTGTCCGCTCGGGGCTATCGTGTGCTGGCGACGGCACGCAAACCGCAAGACCTGGACCGGCTTGAGGAAAGCGGGCTTGAAGCCCTGAGTCTGGACTTGAGTGATCCGGCGAGTGTGTCGGAATTGGCGGATGAGGTATTGTCGCGCACCGGTGAAAACGTCTACGGGCTGTTCAACAACGGCGCCTATGGGCAGCCCGGGGCCGTGGAAGACCTGTCGCGGGAAGTCCTGCGGGCCCAGCTGGAAACCAACGTCCTCGGCTGGCATGACCTGACCTGCCGACTGTTGCCGTCCATGCGGGCCAATCGTGCCGGGCGCATCATTCAGAACAGTTCGTTGCTGGGACTGATGGCACTGCATTATCGCGGGGCGTATACGGCCAGCAAGTTTGCCATCGAGGGCCTGACAGACACCCTGAGGCTGGAACTGGCCGGTTCAGGTGTGTATGTATCGCTTATCGAACCGGGCCCGGTCATCAGTCGCTTCAGGGAAAATGCATACGCTGCGTACAAGGCCAACATCGATCCATCGACAAGCGCGCATCGCGACATGTACCCCATTATAGAAGCGCGTCTGAAAGACGACGACAGTTCGGTACCGTTTACACTGCCTGCCAGGGCCGTGGTGAAGAAGGTCATTCATGCCCTGGAAGCCCGGCGGCCCAGGGCACGCTATTACGTGACCGTACCGACTTACCTGTTGGGCTATATGAAACGGGTACTCTCTTCCCGTCAACTCGACCGTGTGCTTCATGCGATTTCCCGGGCTGAAAACGCACCCGGGTCCAAATGAATTCCAGGTGAGATCGCACGCCGTTGCAAAGTGGGAATGACTGCATGGAGAGGATAGCGCGCACGAGTGCCCCATATCGCAGGGAATGAACCGTATGAAGCCACTCATACAGCGTACCTCCGGGCTGAACTTTGTCTGCAGCCAGAAGGGCACTTCGAGATACCATTACATCAGGCCATTGTCTTGCAGCGAGGATCCTGCTGCGACTTTCGCACAGGTGAAGGACCTGATATACCGAATGCCGCGAACCGTAATTCTCGAGGCTACCGACGAATATATTCATGCCCTTTGCCGTTCACCGATCTTTCAGTTTCCCGATGACCTGAAGTGTCTTCTTTGCATGCAGGAACGCGTGATCCATGTGTGCTCGGCATCGCGCTTCGGTTATCATGATCTGTGGGTCAACCGGGCACGGGTCGAGCGTTTACGTCGCAAGCTCAAGAGCGCGCAAGGCCAGGCGTTGCCAGCCAAGTGAAATCCGCATTCCCCGGGTTTACGCAGGTGCCAATGGCGCACTTGTGCATATACAGGCCTGTGCGTAAGACACTAATTCAGATTTCACAACGGTACCTTCCTGTATCATTGCTCCCTGGTTTTTTAGTTCAGCTTTTTTGAAGACTTCTGCAATGCGAATCGCCTTTGGCATCA
>JAPOQE010000039.1 GCA_026710875.1 Gammaproteobacteria bacterium
CCGCTGCTGCCAGAAAGCTCCAGCCCCAGGTCCCCCATGCCCTGGCCGATGGAAAGCTCGAGCCCGCTGCCGCGGTCGGTACCCAGATCAAAAACCCAGCGGTCCCCGCCAATGGAATCCTTGTTACTGCAGTCATCGACCGGGTAACAGATGGTGTCCCGGTTCCAACCGGCCTGCTTCAGATCGGAAACCCAGTTCACGCCTGCACCTGCACCCACGTACCAGCCAGCACGCTGCGTATCATCCGCCATACCTGGCGCACTGAGCAAAGCGCCAAGTCCCAACAGGGCGATACCGCTTTTCGCTTTTGATACCCACTTCACTTGCCACCTCCTTCCTTTGATGACTGTATTGCTTTCACTGCAGGCTGAATGAGCCGGCAACTCATTTTCATCGTAATGGAGCACCTTCGGGGAATCAACTTTGCCTGGCAGGCCTTTTACGAAGGAACCGATGTTGATTTCCGTAGGCTTTACCGGTCTTGAAAGCTCATGCCGCTCGCATGGGTGGAACCAGTTTGGGAACCGCACTCAGCAGTCGTTTCGTATACTCGTGCTGCGGGTCGGTCAGCACCTGTTCCACCCCTCCTTGCTCGACAATCTTGCCCTGGTACATCACTGCGACACGATCTGCAAAATACGCGACCACGGACATGTTATGGGTGATAAACAGGTAGCTGATTCCGTACTGTTCCTGCAGTTGATTGAGGAGATCGAGAATCTGTGCCTGCACGGAGACATCCAGTGCACTGGTGGGCTCATCGCAGATGATGATTTTTGGATTCACGGCCAGTGCACGTGCAATGCAGATTCGCTGGCGCTGACCGCCGGAGAATTCATGTGGATAACGCAAATGGGCGTCCTCGTCCAGCCCGACCTGTTTCAACAGTTCCAGTACGCGGTCTCTGCGCGCCTGCGGATCCGTAATCACGCTCAGGGCCTTGATTCCTTCTTCGATGATCTGACCGACCAGCATGCGCGGATTCATTGACGAATAGGGGTCTTGAAAAACGATCTGCAGGTTGGCGCGCTGTTCCAGCAATTGGCTCTGATCAATTTCGTGCAGGCGCAGTCCCCGATAGGTTACCTCCCCAAGAGTCGGCTGTATCAGCCGCAAGATGCCCTTGCCGACCGTTGTCTTGCCGCTGCCAGACTCGCCTACCAGCGCAACTGTTTTTCCTGGTGGAATTTCCAGGGATACCCCGTCCACGGCCTTGACGTAGCCGACCGTGCGCTTGAAGATGCCCTTGCGGATGGGGAAGTGCACGGCGAGATCGCGAACCCTCAACGTGTCATCTTTCGTGATGCCGGTGTTGGCTGGCTTGTCCGGGAGATGGTTTTGCCCGAGCAACGGCCGACCCCGTTTTTCCATTGCCGGCAGGGCGGCAAAAAGATCCCAGCTGTACGCATGCTTGGGGTCAGAAAAGAACACCTCATTACTGGACTCCTCCACGATCACTCCATCCTTCATCACTGCGACATGATCGGCAACCTGCTTCACCACGGCCAGATCATGCGTGATAAAGAGGATCGCCATCCCGAAACGCTCACGCAGATCATTAATCAGGCCCAGGACTTGCGCCTGGATTGTGACATCCAGCGCGGTCGTGGGCTCATCGGCAATCAACAGCCGGGGTTCACAGGCCAGTGCGATGGCGATCATGACCCGCTGCTTCATGCCACCGGAAAGTTCATGTGCATAGGTGTCGATGGTGTAATCAGGCTTCGGAATCCTGACCGCCTCAAGCAGGTCCAGGGCACGCTCGCGGGCCTCCCGTGCAGACAGGTTGCGGTGGCGCATCAGTACTTCCGAAATCTGCCGACCCACCTTCAGGACCGGATTCAGGGACGTCATCGGTTCCTGGAATATCATGGAGATGCCGCGCCCGCGGATATTGCGCATTTCGCGTTCCGGTAGCGCTAGCAGATCCTGACCTTCAAAATGAATACTGCCCGATGTCAGGCGCGCAGCTTCTGGCAGCAAGCGGATGACCGACAGCGCAGTCACGGATTTGCCGCTGCCTGACTCCCCTACCAGCGCGAAGGTCTGCCCTTCGCGAATATCGAAGCTGATGCAGTTGACCGCAGTGACGGTGCGCCGAGTGCTTCTGAATTCTGTCGTCAGATTGCGAACCTGTAAGAGAATCTTGGACATGATTACCTGGATGTGCGTGGGTCGAGTGCGTCACGGACGACATCCGCAAACAGGTTGGCGAACAACACCAGTGTGAACATGAAAAACAACGAAGCGGCAAGCGACCACCATACGATGGGTTCGCGTGCCATCTCCAAGCGGGCACTGTTGATCATGTTCCCCCAGCTGTTCATGGTCGGGTCCACGCCGATGTTGATGTAGGACAACACCGCCTCCGCGAGCACCAGCCCGCTGAAATCAAGCACCAGCGTGATCAGTACGATGTGCATCACGTTGGGCAGGATGTGACGGAATATGGTCTGCATCGAGCCGACCCCGAACGCTGTGGCAGCCTGTACGTAGTCCACCGCCCGCAACTTCAGCGTCTCTGCACGCAGCAGGCGACACAGGCCAGTCCAGCTGGTCAGCCCGAGAATCAGACACAGGAACAGCAGGCGCATGTCCGCACGTTGGGTCAGACTGGCGAACGCCTCCGCATGCTTGCTCATGTACACGTTCAGCATGAGCACGGCAGCTGCAATCAGCAATACGCCCGGTACCGAATTAAGGGTCGTGTAGAGATACTGGATCAGGTCATCGATCCAGCCACGGAAAAAACCGGCCATGATCCCCAGCGTGATGGCAAAAGGTAGCATCAACAGGGTCGTTAATGTGCCGATCACCACACCGGTACGAATGCTTTTGAGTGCCTGGTACAGGACATCTTCACCCACCTTGTCGGTACCCAGCACGTGGTATTTTGAAGCCCACTCCGCACCAACCAGCAATACCAGCAATACCACTCCAAGCGTCAGGCTCAAAGTCCTCCAGGGCATGCCCGAACGGTTGTCAAACAGACTGCGAAACGTTGCAGTAAAGGTTTGCGCACTCCTTACGGACAGGTACAGTGCCAGCAGCAGCAACACCATCATCCATACGAATACGGCCTTGAGTGCACCCGTTATCGCAAGACTGAGCACGTCTGTCACTTTCTCAGTCTGGGGGTCCTCCAGGTGGGATGCTCCCCAGGAAAGTCGCGGATACACACGCTGCCGTGTGCCATCCGCCATTTGCACGGTTTCCTTGGCATACAAGTGAGTGGCGAATGGCGCCGAATAGGTCTTTTCGGTACTTTTCCGAATGTCCGAAACCAGCTGATCGAAAACGCTGATCACCTCGCCGCTGTACTGCACCTTTTCGGAGTTGGTGGTGTGATTTTCCAGCATGGGGTGGAAGTGCAGCGAGTCAAGCAATGCGATTGCCACATAGACCGACAGCACGATCATGGAAATGATGCCGGCCCTGCTGCGCACTACCTGGCCCCAGGGTTGGCGCAGATGCGGTTTACGCATGGCATAGACGAAAAACGAGACAATACTCAACACCAGCACAAAGATCAGGATGTCTGTCAAAAGAAAAACTGGCTTGCCGGGCAACATGTTCAGCTGAGCCTCACCCTGGGGTCGACGATGGTGTAAGAGATATCCGTCAGCAGCAAGCCGATGATGTACAACACCGCGCCCAGGAAAACCATGGAACGCACAATCGCAAAGTCTTGCCGGTTAATCGCATCAATGGTGTAGCTACCGAGTCCCGGGATGCCGAAGAACGATTCGGTGATCAGGCTGCCCATGAACAGAAGCGGCAAAATAACCACCACGCCGGTAAGGATCGGAATCAGTGCATTGCGCAGCACGTGCCGGAACAGCACGGTCTGCTCCGCGATCCCCTTGGCACGCACAGTGCGTACATAGTCCTTGTTCATTTCCTCGAGGAAGATCGTGCGATACCAGCGTGTGCTTGAAC
Organism: Gammaproteobacteria bacterium; assembly: GCA_026710875.1. GTDB lineage: Bacteria > Pseudomonadota > Gammaproteobacteria > UBA4575 > UBA4575 > WTFY01. The sequence goes on from JAPOQE010000039.1 coordinate 3,940, forward strand.
CGATGCCGCCGAACACACCAATCAGTACGGGAAGGATCAGGAACTTGACTCCAAAGAGACCGCTTTCGAACCCGGAAATCGGGACAACCCGCAAAAGCTTGCCCATGACGAACTGCCCGCCAATAATGTAAAAAAGGCTGGAAATCGACATCAGTGCCACGCAGATCACCACGGCCCAGTAGTCAATGTACGTGGCGCGGAAAAAGGCAATAAGCAAGGCAAAAGTAATCGCCAACAGCAAGCCGATAAGCAGTTGAGGGACGGCGATTGCGAGGCTCGGCCACATCCGCTGGCTGATGTCGTAGCTGATATCCCGTCCGCTGTCGGAACGTCCGAAATCGAAAACAAACAAACGCAGGGACTTGGTGTAGAAAATGGTTTCCTTGAAGCTGTCCATGCCCTGCTCTTGTGCATTGTAGAAAAGCGGGTTGTGGTAGCCACGTTCTGCCTTCCAGTCCTCGACCTGCGCCTCGGTTACATGTTTTTGTCCGAGGAACATGCGCGCCATGTCGTCCGGTGTATTGACCACGAAAAACAGCAGGAACGTAAGGATGTTGACTCCCACGAGAATCGGGATGGCGTACAGGGCACGACGAACAATGTAAGCAATCATTTCAGGGTACTGTGCTCACGCCGGTAAAATCCGAACACTGCCGGGATAAAGGAGGCCAGCAACAGTACGAACAGGATGATCAGGGGCCAATAATTCGGACGATTCCATTCTGCTCGTTTCCTGTCCCTATGCTCGCCGTCCACGCGCTTGTATTTGAGCAGATTATTGGCCATCAGATTGGGTTTGACATTCTTGTACCAGTCGTGAAAAAGCGAAAATGCCTTGGGATGGTGTCCCCACAGCCAGGGGGCGTCGCGCTGCAGTATCTGTGTCATCTGCCGGATGATTTCCAGCCTCGCAGACCCATTTTCAATATTCTTCATCTGTTCAAACAGGCGGTCAAACTCCGGGTTCTGGTAATTCGCAGTGTTCTCGCCGCTGTGCTTCACCTTGGCATTCGGCCCGTACAGAAGGAAGAAAAAATTCTCGGGATCCGGATAGTCCGCGTTCCAGCCCCACTGGAATATCTGCCCGGTCCCCTTGCGCATTTTCTCCTGGAAGCGGTTGTAGTCAGTCGCACGGATCACCAGCTGGATGCCAAGTTTCTGATATTGCTTTCTCAACCAGTTGAAATGAGCCTTGGCCCCGGGTCCGGCACCGGGTGTATCAAAATACAGGATCAGCGGCTTACCGGATGCGTGATCAAAGCCATCCACGTACCCGGCTAGGGCCATCAGTTGTCTGGCTTCCTCGATATCCTTTCTTTTGGGTTCTCCATCCACCCACTCGTAAACGTATGGGTTGATGCCCGCCTCGCCCCCGATGTTACCAAAAATTCCAGGGGGCACCGGACCTTGCGCCGGGATTCCCCGGCCATTGGCAAAGATGGAAATATATTCCTCGTAATCTACCGCAATAGAAATGGCCCGGCGCAGCAGGCGCGCACGTTCGGAGTCACCGCCAACCACCGGGTCCATCATGTTAAAGCCCATGTACAGAATGGAGGCCGTCACAGAGGTCTCCAGCTGGATATCCTTCTCCTGCATCAGTTCGGTTAACTGAACATCGCCCTGTGAGCCGAACTGGATGGCCTGGTCGAAGCTGTCTGAACTGACCCCTGAGGCATCATAGTAGCCCTGCAGGAACTTGTTCCAGTACGGGATATTCTCTTTCTCCAGACTGAAGACCGCCCTGTCCAGGAGGGGTAGAGCTTTGCCTGCATCGTCCAGGAGCCCCTTTTCCCGATCCTGTGCCTCGCCATGGGAGGGGTACAGTTCCCCGTGAAAGTTCGGGTTTTTCTCCATCACCATGCGCAGATTTGGATTGTTTTCTGTCAGCATGAAAGGACCGGTGCCTACCGGGTACCAGTTCAGTATAATATTTCGCTCCTCCATCCCCTGCTGGCTGTAAAACTTTTCAGCCTCCCACGGCATCGGGGCAAAAAACGGCATGGCAAGCCAATACACCAGTTGCGGGTACTGTCCTTCGATCCGGATGCGGTAGGTATAACGGTCATCCACCGACAAGCCAACAAAATCAATCTCCCTCAAATCCTGCCAGACACCCTTCGGGCTATCTTTGTAACGCTCGCTTACCTGCTTTCTGAAGGTGTCGAAGCCGACAATGTACTCGCGCATGACCCCGGCAATGGGAGAGTGCAGATAAGGGCTGGCAATGCGCTTGATCTGGTATACGTAGTCCGCCGCAGTGAGTTCACGGGTACCGTTCATCGTGAAATCACCCAGCACATTGATGCCTTCCAGATCATCGGTCCCCAGGTCCAGATAGCGGGCATTGCCTTCATCATCCTTTGCCAGGGCCGGGTGGGGCTGGTAGTGGATGCCCGGCTGAATGCTCACAATATATTCGGTAAAGGCGATGGGTTCATCACGCTCCCAGGATACCGGCCGACCGGCAGCGTTCAGATAGCGTACCTGAGGCAGGCGTGTAGCTGTAAGGGGAATCAGTTTGTAGGGCCGAACAAGATAGTGGTACTGCAGGGGCGGCTCGTAGATCTGTGCGATAAACTGGTACTCATTGGAGCTGTAGGACCGTACCGGGTCGAGGTGTTTGGGCCGTTCACTGAATGATGAATACATCACATTCGAGGTTTCTTCGCCATCCGGGTAAGGATTGTTCCAAGCTCCTTCGCTGCATGCCCCGAGCAGGCAGGCTATAATCGCCGGAAACCAAAGGACGAGACGGTTGTTCACGTGCACACTATCACTTGGGCAATCATGGATATTTTCCTCTGGGCGGGCATTATAGACGTCCTTGGGTAAGAATAATTCAGTCTGACGCTCAGGCACCTACCGTACTTGACCTATCGGGCCACAGACAAGGGAGTAAAAATGGGATTTCTGGCAGGAAAACGAGCCTTGATCATCGGCATTGCAAGTAACCGGTCCATTGCCTGGGGAATCGCTGAGGCGATGCGGCGCGAAGGGGCCGAACTGGTGTTCACGTACCAGAACGAAAAACTCAAGGCCCGGGTGGAAAAATTTGCCGGCGAATGTGGTGCCAAGGCGACCTTGCCCTGTGACCTGGAAAACGACGATGAGATTACCGGGCTGTTTGATGCGCTGGGAGAAATCTGGGATGGCCTCGACATCCTGGTTCACTCGGCAGCGTTTGCGCCAAGAGATGAGCTTGCAGGAGACTTTGTCGATGTGACCACCCGCGAGGGCTCGAAAATCGCCCACGACATCAGCAGCTACAGCTTGACGGCATTAGGCAAGGCGGCGCGCCCCATGATGCGTGGACGCAGTGGAGCCATCCTCTCGCTGACGTACATGGGCTCGGTACGTGCCATGCCAAGCTACAACGTGATGGGTCTGGCCAAGGCCAGCCTGGAAGCCAACATACGGTACATGGCGTATGCCCTGGGCCCGGAAGGGATCCGTGTCAATGGCGTATCGGCAGGCCCCATTCGTACCCTCGCGGCGGCAGGTATCGCAGATTTTCGCAAGATGCTGGATCATGTCGAGCAGAATGCGCCCCTTCGTAAAAACGTCACCATCGAGGAGGTAGGAAATACGGCAGCATTCCTGTGCTCCGATTTGGCAAGCGGAATCACGGGCGAGATCACCTATGTCGATGCAGGGTTCAATATCATCGGGATGTCGGGCTACAGCTGATCAGGGGTCGCTGCGCACCGCACCTACACTGGAGACGTGGTCAGGGCATTGTAAGACCAGGACCCGCCGGATGGACTAGAGGTTGCTCTCAAATACCTGCACGTCAAATTCATCCTTGATGGACTGCAAAACTGCGCTGTATTCACGACGACCATAATTTACGCGTTGGGACAGTTGCAGAGCTTGTGCCTTATCCAGCGTACCTGTCCCGTCAATGATCGAATGCAGCTCCAACAGGGCAAAACTGCCATCGTCCAGTGCAAGCCCACTAACCGATGTCCCTCCTGAACCTGGACGAGAAAGCGTGAAGGCCAAATTCATGATCTCAGTCGGGACACGTTCGTCATCACGGCGCAGTGCACCATGACGGACGCGTTCCAGGGCGTACTTGTCCGACAACTCATACAGGCCGATGCCGCCTTGCAGCTGGGCAAGTAGCTCCTCACCCGTCTCAACCGCCTGTTCCGCAGCCTTTCGAACACGCAGCTCATCGCGTATCAGTCCCGCCACATCATCCCGTGGCTTCATCTCGGATATCCTGTGTCCAAGCAAACGAAAAGCCAGAACATGCCCATTTTCAACCTCGATCAGTTCGCTGTTCAAACCCTCTTCCAGGATGTCGGGCGTAAACGCACTCAGGCGAACTTTTGGATAGCGAAAAATTCCCGTGGTAGCAGAGAAGGTGAGCCAGTCCGTTTCCTGGATTTCCAGTCCGAAGGTCTCTGCCGCATGCGTCAGTTCATCAGGTTCTTCGACCACCAGGTTGGCCAACTCATCTGTCATTTCGAGATAGCGCGCTTGCGCCATCTGGCTTCTGCGTTCATTGACGATGTTTTCATGTACCTCGTCAAACGGCTGGCGCTGGGAATCCTGAACCTCAACCAGCTGTATGATCTGGATGCCTTGCTCGGTGCGGATCGGCTTGCTGTAGGCACCGGTACTCAGACTGAACAGGGCCTTTTCCAGCGCATCACTGGCCAGGTCACCCGATGCGATAAAACCAATATCGCCGCCCTTATCCGCTGACAAGGTGTCTTCTGAATGCTGTTTGGCAATTTTCTCGAACGCGGTGCCCGCCTCTAGCTGGCTGTGGTACTCGTTCGCCTTGGCCATCGCCTGGTCCCATCCTGCAGCATCGTCAGCACCCTGCTCAGGCCCCCTGACCAGGATATGGCGAGCCTTGCGCAATTCAGCCGTTACAAAACGCTCGGGCTGCTCCTGATAAATGGCAAGGGCTTCATCCTCGCTTACAGACACCTGGTCAAACAGGGCTTCCTCGGAAAGCTCAATATAGGCCAGCCTGACTTGCTCGGGGGTTTGAAACCGCGTCTGGTTTTCTCCATAAAAGTCATCGATATCCTGGTCGGAAACCTCGACGCCCTCCGGATCGACCCGTACTTGCGCGTAGCTGAAATCCCGCCCCTGTTCGGCCAGTTTCTTGAAGCGCTGCAAATCAGCACCTGTCATGAAAGAAGAGGACGCAAGCGAGAGTTCGAACTGCCCCAGTTTTTCCTGCTCGCGAAGTTCTGCCTCGAATCGGGTCTTGTTGTAGCGTTGTGAAAACAGGATTCTCGTATACAGTTCCGGATCAAACTTCCCATCCCTTCGAAACTGCGGCACTTGCTGAATTTTCTCTGCCAGGGTTGCATCGCTGACACGAAATCCCGCTTCTGTAGCCTCCTGGCGCAGTATTTCCAGGTCCACCATTTCCTGGAGCACCTGCGTCTTGATCACACTCTCATCCGGATACTGTTGCTCAAAGCTTGCACCGAGAGTGGAACGCAACTGCTGCCTGTACTGCTGAAACTGTTCGCTGAACTCGGGGACACTGATCTCCGCATCATTCACAGCGGCCGCAGCAGGTGCACCACCGGCACCAAAGTATTCCTGGATTCCCCACAACGCAAACGAGATTACAAGCAGCCCGATGATCACATAGGCCACAACGCTGCTTGCCCGATCCCGAATATCAATCAGCATGTCCGCTTACCTGCAATGGTCTCATCTGCATTTTTCCAAAAGTATTTGTGTCGCGCATTGTAAAGGTTCTGTTCACCTGTGCGCACCCTGTTTCATGAGTTTCTCAACGAAATTCGCACCCCTGTGCATGCAGGAGTGCATCGACAACCTGTTGGGCCATGCGAAATTCAATGCCACGCTGCGGAGCCGACACACCATTATGGTATTTTGAAATCACCGCGCCCGATCTGCTGCACTGGGCCGTGCACGATCTTTTGGATAATGGACAACGGACCAGCGAGGATTCAACTAGTGTGGCCGGATACAGGCAGAACGGCCTGTTCCGGTGCCTCTTGGACTTGATTCGACTCGTTGAGCCTTCAGACCTGCCACAGTGCGATTTCCTGGCTCGAAACTATGGCGGAGTGGACGGGATTCGAACCCGCGACCCCCGGCGTGACAGGCCGGTATTCTAACCAGCTGAACTACCACTCCTATAGTAAAGCCCTTGGTGGGTGCTGAGGGATTCGAACCCCCGACATCCGCCTTGTAAGGGCGACGCTCTACCAGCTGAGCTAAGCACCCAAAAGGCGCGTCAGCTTACAGCATCCTTTAGCGCTTTGCCAGCCTTGAAACTGGGAACTTTACTTGCAGAAATCTGGATTTTTTCACCGGTACGGGGGTTATGGCCTGTACGGGCATTCCGGTGCTTTACCGAAAAGGTTCCAAAGCCTACCACTGTTACGTTATCTCCTCGATTCAATGCGGCTGCAATCGAGCTGAACACTGCATCAACTGCACGTGCTCCATCAGCTTTAGAAAGCTTCGCTGCTTCGGATACTGATTCTACAAGTTCACTTTTATTCATTAGACTAAACTCCCCTGATTGTTAGTATGCAACCCAGACAATCGCACGTTATCGTTAAGAACTGAAGGCAGCCTGCGGACCTCATGATTAGCATACGTAACAAGCTGAGATATCATTGCTGCTGGTCGAGATATGTAATGTGCACGTGGTTACAAAGGCATTCGAATAGGTTTTGTTATACCAAGTGTGTCCGAACCAAGTCAATAAAACGTACACTTAGTGGGCCTGAACCGGCTCACTTTTTTGGATGGATTTCTTGTGCTCAGGCTCAACTGCAGCGACGACCTCGGGATCACCTAGTGGCTCAGGCATGTTGACCAACGCCACCTGGAGCACTTCATCGATCCACTGTACCGGAATGATTTCAAGTTTTTGTTTGATATTCTTGGGAATCTCACTGAGGTCCTTTTCGTTGTCTTTCGGGATCAGCACCGTCTTGATCTCAGCCCGATGAGCAGCCAGCAGCTTCTCTTTCAGGCCGCCAATCGGCAATATCTCGCCGCGCAGGGTGATTTCGCCTGTCATGGCAACATCTGCACGTACAGCAACCTTGCTCAAGGCTGAGACGATCGCGGTCGTCATGCCAACCCCGGCACTGGGTCCGTCTTTTTTCACTGCGCCCTCGGGGACATGGATATGGATATCCGACTTCTCATAGAAATCCGGCTGGATACCGAGGCCACTGGCACGGCTCCTGACCACCGTCTGGGCCACCTGGATCGATTCCTGCATCACATCCTCGAGCTGTCCGGTGCGGCTGGTCTTTCCCTTTCCCGGGATCACTACCGCTTCAATGGTAAGTAATTCACCACCGGTTTCTGTCCACGCCAGACCGGTAACCTGTCCAACCTGGTCGTTGTCCTCGGCAAGCCCGTACCGGAATAGCTTGACGCCGAGGTACTTCACCAGTGAGCGCGGTGTAATGGATACCTTCTTCCTGCCGTCACCAAGCACCAGTGATTTCACCACCTTCCGGCATATTTTCGAGATCTCTCTTTCCAGATTGCGCACGCCGGCCTCACGCGTGTAGTACCTGATCATGTCACGAATCGCAGACTCACTGATCTGCAGTTCGTTTTTCTTCAGGCCATTGGCCTTCAGCTGCTTGGGAATCAGGTAGCGAATTGCAATATTTTTCTTTTCATCTTCGGTATAGCCCGGCAACCGAATGACTTCCATGCGGTCGAGCAAGGGACTGGGGATGTTCAGGCTGTTGGCCGTGGCTACGAACATAACATCCGACAGGTCAAAATCGACCTCGAGGTAGTGGTCGTTGAAGGTGTGGTTCTGTTCCGGGTCCAGCACTTCCAGCATGGCCGATGCCGGGTCACCCCTGAAGTCCATGGCCATCTTGTCAATCTCATCAAGAAGAAACAGCGGATTACGAACCCCAACCTTGGACAGGTTCTGCACAATCTTCCCCGGCAGTGACCCGATATAGGTACGCCGATGTCCGCGAATCTCAGCCTCGTCATGCACACCGCCCAAAGACATGCGCGTGAACTTTCTGCTGGTGGCCCGTGCAATGGATTTGCCAATGGATGTCTTACCCACTCCCGGTGGTCCTACCAGGCACAGGATCGGCCCCTTGGGCTTGCGCACGCGCTGCTGCACAGCCAGGTATTCAATGATCCGTTCCTTGACCTTGTGCAGGCCATAATGGTCCTCTTCCAGGATACGTTCAGCGGCCGCCAGATCTTTGCGCACCTTGGATTTCTTTTTCCAGGGTACGCCCACCAGCCAGTCAATATAGTTTCGCACTACTGTCGCTTCCGCAGACATCGGCGACATCATCTTCAGCTTGTTCAGCTCGGTCGTCGCTTTCTTCTTGGCCTCTTTCGACATGCCGACTTTTTCAATCTTTTCTGTCAGCTCATCCACCTCGTTGGGCGCTTCCTCAAGCTCGCCAAGTTCTTTCTGTATGGCCTTCATCTGCTCATTGAGGTAGTACTCCCGCTGGGATTTTTCCATCTGCTGCTTGACGCGACCACGAAGACGTTTTTCAATCTGCAAGACGTCCAGTTCTCCCTCAATCAGCTTGACCAGATGCTCGAGGCGCTTACGCACATCACCAATCTCGAGCACATACTGCTTTTCATCCAGCTTCAGGGACATATGCGCCGCGATCGTGTCCGCCAGATGCGTGGGCTCATCAATCCCCGCAAGCGAGGTCAGGACTTCCGGCGGGATCTTCTTGTTGAGTTTTACGTACTGCTCGAAAAGGTTGGTCACCGAGCGTGCCATGACCTCGAGTTCACGCTCATCCTCTGGCGAAGTATCCGATTCCAGCAGGGACACGCTGGCTCTGAGATAATCTTCTTCATCTAGGAAACGCATGACGCGCGCACGGTCGACGCCCTCCACCAGCACCTTGATCGTGCCGTCCGGAAGCTTCAGCAATTGCAGGATGGTCGACACTGTGCCAATGGTATGCACCTGGTCCGTACCCGGCTCATCCACCTCGGCATTTTTCTGTGCAACCAGCAAAATCTGCTTGTTGCTGGCCATGGCGACATCCAGGGCCTTGATCGACTTTTCCCGACCTACGAACAGTGGGATCACCATATGCGGGTACACCACCACATCGCGCAGCGGTAACACTGGCATGATGGCATCATCTGTCAGCTTGTCCGGTACTTGTTTCTCGCTCATTTCAATAATTTCCTGGATACTGGCTAAACTATGTAAATCTTCGTCGGTACTTCCGTCTCAACATGTGCGGACGCACCTGAACCCTTCATATGGGGGCATTCTTCTGGAAATTCAACGTTGCTGGGCGCCGCGGCACCCGGTACGGCATGCACAGCCCTTTACAGGACCCATTTACTCATCCGATGCCACTTTCTCATATTCCGAGCTTTCATAGAGCAGGTAGGGCTTTTCTCCATGAATTACAGATTCATCGACCACCACCTTGCCGATGCTGTTTTGCGATGGCATCTCGTACATGGTGTCCAGCAGCACATTTTCCAGTATGGTCCGCAGCCCGCGTGCACCGGTTTTACGATCCATCGCCTTGCGCGCCGTGGCATAGAGCGCATTTTCCCGAAATTCGATCTCTACACCTTCCATCTCGAACAGACGGTGATACTGCTTGGTAATGGCATTCTTGGGTTCAGTAAGAATCCGGACCAGAGCCTCTTCATCGAGTTCATCCAGCGTTGCGACCACCGGCAGGCGTCCGACAAATTCCGGGATAAGGCCATACTTGATCAAATCCTCCGGTTCCACACTGTGCAGGACCTCACCAATCTTGATCGCATTGTCCTTGCTGCGCACATCCGCTGAAAAACCGATGCCACTGGTTTCCTTACGGTTGAGAATGACCTTGTCGAGGCCGGCAAATGCTCCACCACAGATGAACAGGATATTGCTGGTATCCACCTGCAGGAATTCCTGCTGCGGGTGCTTTCGCCCACCCTGGGGCGGGACCGACGCGATCGTGCCTTCGATCAGTTTCAGGAGAGCCTGCTGGACCCCCTCTCCGGACACATCACGCGTAATCGAGGGGTTGTCGGACTTGCGTGAGATCTTGTCGATCTCATCGATATACACGATCCCGGTCTGCGCCTTGTCGACATCGTAGTCACACTTTTGCAGCAGTTTCTGGATGATGTTCTCGACATCCTCCCCGACATAACCCGCTTCGGTCAGCGTGGTGGCATCCGCAATGGTGAACGGTACATTCAGCAAACGTGCCAGGGTTTCCGCGAGCAGGGTCTTGCCTGAGCCTGTCGGGCCCACCAGCAGGATATTGCTCTTGGCCAACTCGACTGCATGCTTGCCCGAGTTGCGGGCATCGAGGCGCTTGTAATGATTGTATACCGCCACGGACAGGATTTTCTTGGCGCGGTCCTGACCAATGACATACTCCTCAAGGATGGCGTTGATCTCGACCGGCTTTGGAAGCTTGGTACCGTCTGACGAGGACTGCTCCTGCATTTCCTCCCGAATGATGTCGTTACACAGTTCGACACATTCATCGCAGATAAAAACCGAGGGTCCGGCAATCAGCTTGCGCACCTCGTGCTGGCTTTTGCCGCAGAAAGAGCAGTACAGAAGCTTGCCGCTGTCCCGATCCTTGGTTGTCGTGTTATCACTCATCGTACCTTGCCAGACATCTGTGCTTTGAAAGGGTGCAGAGTTTGTGTCTTAGGTTCCAAATGAATCAGACGAATGCGCCTCAGGAAACACTTACTCGAGTCCCAACTATACGCTTTTTTGAAATATTATACATCGCCCGCGCAGGGCCCCACCGAGGTGGCCTTTTCAGGCAAAAAGCCCTTGAAATCTATGAGGTTGAATCCGAGAGGCTCTCGCCGCGCTTGTCCAGGACCTCATCCACCAGGCCGTATTCCTTCGCCTCGATGCTGTTCAAAAAATGATCACGTTCAGTGTCCTGTGCAATGCGCTCGACGGGCTGTCCCGTGTGTTGGGCCAACACCAGGTTCAGTTCCTCCCTGATTTTCAGGATTTCGCGGGCATGGATATCGACATCTGTTGCCTGCCCCTGAAAGCCACCCAGCGGCTGATGGATCATGATGCGTGAATGCGGCAAGGCATACCGCTTGTTCGCGGCGCCACCTGCCAGCAGCAAGGCGCCCATGCTGGCAGCCTGACCGACGCACAGCGTACTGATGTCAGGCGTGGTGAACTGCATGGTGTCATAAATGGCCATGCCGGCACTGACCGATCCACCCGGAGAGTTGATGTAGATGGAAATATCCTTGTCAGGATTTTCAGATTCCAAGAACAGCAGCTGGGCCACCACGAGGTTGGCCATCTGGTCCTCGATTGCACCGACGATGAATATGACCCGCTCTTTGAGCAGACGCGAGTAGATGTCATAGGCGCGTTCCCCGCGTGCAGACTGCTCGATAACCATCGGCACGAGATTCAAAGCCTGTGTGTTCAGGGCCCCGCTCTTTGGGTATCTTTCTCCCATATCGCTTCTCCTCAAATAATCTGTATCAATGCTGGCTGTTTACCATCTCATCAAAGGTAAATGACCGTGCGGTCTGCTGTGCCTGGCTGAGCACCCACTCGACCACCTGCTCTTCCATGACCTGCGATTCTATCCCAGCCCTGGCCTCGACACTGTTGTTGTAATACTGAACCACATCATCGGGTTTGTCATACCCTGCAGCAATTGCCTCGATGTGCTGGGCCACACGTCCTGTATCCAGCTTGATCTGGTTTTGACGGATAATTTCGCCGATGATCAGTCCCAGCGTGAGCCGACGCTTTGCCTGTTCCTCCAGCAAGGACTGCGGCAGCTTGGAATCATCCTCAAGCTGCAGGTTGCTCATGGCCTGCTGTCGAACCGACTGTACCTCATCCGCCAACAGCTTCTGCGGCAATTCGAACTGGTTGGCTTCAAACAGTCGTTGCATGACCTGGTCCTTGCCGAAGGCCTTTTTGCGCTGTTCAAGCTCGGCTTCCAGGTTTTGCTGAAGCCGCGCGCTCAAAGTCTCAACCTTGCCATCCTCAATTCCGAGTTCACGTATAAAATGCTCATCAAGCTCAGGCAGTTTCCCGGCTTCCACTCTCTTAACGCTCACCTCGAATACCGCTGTCCTGTCTGCCAGATCCTGCTGGCGGTAGTCTTTGGGAAAGCGCGCTTCAATCGGCTTGGCATCGCCGACCTTGACGCCCTCAAGCTGCTGCTCGAACTCAGGTAAAAGGGCCTGGCTGCCGAGCACGACCTCGAAATCGTCATGGCTGCCCCCCGCAAAAGGCTCACCGTCCAGTGTGCCCTTGAAATCGATCGTTACCCTGTCCTCCTTAGCAGCGGCGCGCTTGACCAGGCGCCAGCGCATTTTCTGAGTACGCAGCTTCTCGATCATGCCCTCCACATCCTCGGCAGTGACTTCGGCCTGCGCAGTTTCGATCTCGAATGCCGAGGCGTCCGCAAGCTCAATTTCCGGATAGACTTCAATGGTCGCAACGTACTTCAGATCCTGATCCGCCTCCTGGTCGAGGCGTTCGACCTGCGGGGGGCCCGCAGGGCGCAATTTTTCCTGCTGTATCGCCTCCCCGTAACTGGTCTGCATGGTATCTGCCAAGACTTCCTGATGTACCTGCTTGCCGTACCGCTGGCGCACTACCGCCAGGGGAACCTTGCCGGGCCGAAACCCAGGCAGCTTGACCGTGCGGGTCATGTCCTGGAGCTTCTTCTCCACCGCAGTGCGGATATTCTCACCAGGCACCTCCACGGTGATCTTGCGCTCCAGCGTCCCTGTTGTTTCCAGTGATACCTGCATCCAATAACCCTCTGATCAATACCCCTTGGGGTGTTCACGCCAATCGTTCATGCCGTGCAACCGGTTCCCGGGTGCTGGCGGCTTTGTCCGGCGACAGTATATTGAGTGCGCCAGCATATTGCATCCCGGGACATCCAGCCGGAGAATGCCCGCCGGCATTGAATCAGGTGAGAAAGGAGAGACTCGAACTCTCACGGGTTGCCCCACTGGCACCTAAAGCCAGCGCGTCTACCAATTCCGCCACTTTCGCATCCGTTGATATCGGCATACCATATCAACCGGCATGCGTTGCCCTGTATTATACCTGCAACCCTGCATCTGGATTTCAACCAGCTGCCGGGCACTACTCATTCTATTCATGTTCTGCCACAGATGTACGCACTACTTGTATTTGTTCTGCTCGTTGCGCTGGTCCTCATTGCCGGAGCCGCCCTTGCCTATCCGGTGCATGCGTTTCTGGGTCTCTGGCTTGAGACCGATTTCGAGGAGGTCGCCAAACGAACGGTACTTGGCCTTGGGATTTTCGCCTTGGTGGCCCTGTTTCGAACATTCGGTTTTCGTACCTTGCAGGACATCGGCTTTACCTCGAAGGGATCGCAATTCTGGAAAGACTCGCTGACAGGATTCGGCGTGGGTGTTTTGATCATGGGGCCTGTCATCACCGGCCTGCTGCTCTCCCGAAACCGGGTCCTTGACCTGCAATGGGACTGGTCTTTTTCAGGCGTGGCTCTACTGCTGGCGACCGCTGTGATATCCGGCACGGCCGTGGCACTGCTCGAGGAGACCATCTTCCGGGGGGCCTTGCTGAGCGCAATACTGCGAAGAAGCTCGGTTTCCCTGGCAGTGCTATCAACGAGCTTTATGTATGCGCTGGTGCATTTCCTGGAGCCTGGGGCGCCTGTGGACCCCGATGCGCTGGGCTGGGGCAGTGGTTTGATCCTGCTGCGCGATGCCTTCACCTTCCTGTACCACCCTGCGCTCATATTCGACTCGTTCATCGCCCTGTTCGCAGCAGGCATCCTGCTTGCCCTTGTACGGGTTCAAACCGGCGGACTGGCCGCATGTATCGGCATCCATGCCGGCTGGGGATTTACCATCAAGATTTTCAAACGAGTGACCAACTCAAATCAAGACACGTCGTTTGCTTTCCTGACCGGCAACTATGATCATGTCATCGGTTATCTCGCGACCCTTGTGTTGATTCTTGCTATCGGAATCTACCTCGGCATCAGCCGGCAGACCGGGGAGAGAACGGGAATGGGGTGAGCGATGGGGATCGAACCCACGACCACAGGAACCACAATCCTGCGCTCTACCAACTGAGCTACGCTCACCGTAGTGGAGTGGATGTTAACGCATGAAATGCTGTAGCTCCACTCGAATAAGCCGCCTGCAGCACACGATGCGCACTGCGCCGGCTCAGTGCCAGCCTCGAGAGGCGATCAGTGCCGAAAAGCGATCCTCTTGCAGGGCCTGTGCGTTCTCAATGCGGCGCACCGTTCCATCATGGACAGTAAAGAAAGACAACACCTCGTGAATACAGCCCGACGGGCAATCCCCCCAAGCCTCGCGAACAGCGACATGCCAGGTGCCGCGGGCGCTACTCACTGCCATGTCCGGACCATCCCCGAGCTGTGCATCGGGTTGTGCAAACCGCACGCCGGGTATCTTCAGGTAAGCCCGTGCAGCAGCCTCCAGGTTGACAGGCTTCCCGAAGTGCAGTGCGGCCACTCCTGTACGGCGAAAGACCTGTGCATGTTGCAACCCGAGCCGAGCATTCAAGGCATCAAACTTGGCAAAACCCGTCGGCACGCCGTTTTCACGCTCGGCCAGCATCGTGCCAGCAAGAAGAGCCGGTGCAAGGCCCACGAGCAGCATGCCGGGCCGGTAGTCAAGTCGCGGTGAAACATCGGCAAGCTCCGGGTAGGCCGTCCTGACCTGGATCAGCACCTTCTCGATTTCGCGAATGAGCTGGTCCCGGTGTGCGGTTTCCAGCAGCAGGCCAGCGCCTCGTCTACGCAATATGCGATCGGCCAGTACCTGCGCATCCGTGATTTTATCAGGTTGCTGTACAGCCGGACTTGCTACGCTTTCCCCGGCACCCAGGCCCTGTACGCCCGACAGGAAAAGAGCCGCAAGCAAGCAGACACCTGCCGAGCGCAATGGACTGGAAAAAACATTCCGGCCGATGACTGCGAGGCCTTTACTGAATGTGCAGAAACCGAGCGTTTGAGCTTGCATGAAGACAAATTTGTGGGCTAGCGCCTATCGTCGGCAAAAGTCTGGGCTCCGTATGGACACAGGCCACCCGTGACCATGCACTAGTCTGCCGGCTCAAGACGCAGCAGCATACCGTTACGCGCATCGGTAAGCAGGTAAATGAGGCCATCCGGACCCTGACGCACATCCCGGACCCGCCGCCCCCAGTCCTCAAGCAACCGTTCTTCGGCCACTACCCTGTCCCTCTCGATTCCAAGACGGGCCAGCAGTCTCCCGGAAAGCGCTCCTACGAACAGGCTTCCGCGCCAGTTCGGGAAGGCATCTCCATCATAAACCATCAGTCCGGAAGGTGAGATCGAGGGCACCCAGTAATGCAGCGGCTGGGTCATGCCCGCCTTGTGTGTACCCTCGCCAATCTTGAAACCGGAGTAGCTCAGGCCATACGTGATTACCGGCCAGCCAAAGTTCGCCCCGGGCTCGACGCGGTTCAGTTCGTCCCCGCCCCTGGGACCGTGCTCAACGAGATAGAGCTGTCCGCTCATCGGGTCCTTTGCCATGCCCTGCGGATTGCGGTTGCCATGGGTGTATATCTCGGGTCTGGCATTGGACCGGGCAACGAACGGATTGTTCTCCGGAACGCGTCCGTCCTCATGCAGGCGGATCACGGAGCCCGCCGGGTCATCCAGGGCCTGCGCCCGGTCCGGGTCACCGCGCTCACCCGTAGTGATGAAAAGGTAACCATCGGAAAACACCAGGCGGGAACCGAAATGACGGCTGCCTCGTGTGTGTGGCAATGCCACATAGAGCTCCTCGACGTCCTCGAGACGGTTGCCGACCAGTCGGCCGCGTGCGACCGCGGTGGCACCTCCTCCCTTGCCCGGGCTTGCATACGACAGATAGACCAGTCGGTTCTCGTCGAAGCGCGGATGGATTACGACATCGAGCAGGCCTCCCTGGCCGCTTGCATAGACCTGTGGAACCCCGGCCACTGGCTCCGGATCAAGCCTGCCTTGTACGATAAGTCGCAGGCGTCCCGGGCGCTCGGTGACCAGCATGGAGCCTTTCGGCAAGAAGGCCAGACTCCAGGGATGCTCAAGTCCATCGAGGATCTTGACCAGTCGGTAACGATGGTCCAGCGAATCAAACTCCCCGAGCAGTTCGCCGGCATCTGCCGAGCGACTCGCACCGAGAACAACCAATGCTGCAACAATCACTGCGAAAAGCCGGCAGGCGGTTCCCTCTATTGCGTCATGAATGTGCTTCATACCCAAATCCGTATTTTGCAAGCCCTCTATAGAGCGTATGTTCCTGCGGCCCACCCCGATAGCTTATACAATGAGTGTAGCAATCACACACGGCCATTTACCATAGAATCTGGCATCAGAATCGTGGGCCTCGTAACAAAAGTAACACCCGAATAACGTACTATTGAGACCAATCGTACTACCAGGGAACCGGGAGTACAGGGGAATTGTCAAAATTCACTTGAACTAAAGTAAAAAGACCCCATTATTGCAGAGAGTGTAAAGTGCTTGATTCCGGCAATGTAAGGCAAGCGAAAGAAGATAGGAGAACATCTAAGTTTATGGGTAAAAAAAGTGAATTAACGGCTCGAGTGGACAGGATGAACCTAGTGATGGCTGAGGTACGAAACGATCTCAAGTCGTTGCAAGAAGAGATGACGTACACGCTTCAAAAGTTTGGCTTGCCTGTAGAAGAACATACCAAGTGTGTTCACAGCATAGGTAAAATGCGTAAAAAACTCAGTGGCGCAATGACTAAGACAGACGATTCCAAGAAGAAACAAGAATCGTAGTCCTTAAATTCAACAGGCATGACATCACACCGCTGGATGCGCATAGTCAGCATGTCACACACCACATCCTAGATTAGCAGCGGCCAGGGGAAGAAATTCCAACTGACGCTGTTTCATCCGTCCCATTCGGGAGCCTGCTAATCTCGTCTTTGCCAAGCTCGCCGCAGGCAGTTGTTTTATTTGAAATCCAAGTATCTCACTGCGAGTCATTCCAAATGCAGCTTGCAAGCCAAATAACTCATCAGCAGTGTCAACAATTGTCACTTTTATTCTGCGCAACCTCTTCCCAGAATAGTCAGTCTGATAAGATCATCCACGCTCCTTACATGACCTAGCTTATGCACACCCATTTCAATTAAACCCACAGTTACTTCGCGGATATCTCCTTCAATTTGATTATCAAGCATAAATTTTTTTATCAGAAGTTCATATGTTGCAGCTAAATCTCCAAACAAGACTTCTCTACTTAACTCTTGTCCATTATTGTCCTCTACGCCTGAATTACTAATCCCAGTTTCTTTGCTGAGACTGATAGAAATGGCAATTCTAGAAAGTATATTGGGTGTAACGCCAGTATTAGCCTTAATAGCTCTAAACCGATCACTAGCCTTCTTGGATAGCTGTATCCTTGATGGTAGCGTCATGCTACACCTGATTGCTTCCAAAAATAACCTTGCTTGACAAAACTGGATTTCTTCTCAGGACTGTATACCACTTCAAATGCGTGGGAGATATTGGGTGATAGTTCAGAAAAAAAAGTTTTGTCAATTTCTGTATCAGTCGATAGCAAAATTACCTGATGGCTTGCTATGGGAAAATAATATTTTGCTAACTTTTTTCTATGTTTAGAATCAAGGCGGCCCAAAGGTGTGTCGATCATTACAGGTAAATTTCTTCCGCTTGCTTTTGCCAAAGAATTTAGCATAGCTATAGCATAAATCTGACGCTCCCCAGCCGACATTTCATCTATAGAAACCTCATCTTCATTTCCTGCATCAATTAGCTTGATATCGAATGAATGAAGGTCAATCTGTGCCGTGAGATGTAAGTCTTCTTTTCGGGCAAGAACTCGATACGAGTTTTCAAATATCTCTTTAAGATAATCTACTTTGTATTTTTTCATTTTTTCTGAAAACTCTTTTAATAATATTTGAGTAGTCGCTGCATATTCAATTTGTCGATCTAATTTACTACTAGAGTCTATTTGTTCCGTTATATTTTCTAGTTTTTTAACAATCATCAATGCTGACTTTAGAAAGGCTCTTCTTTTTTCAAAGTGTTTCTCAATTTTTCCATATTGTTCGGCTTTTTTTGTTTGTAATCTGGATAGTTTAGAAAGAGTTTCTCGTAGCAGTTCATCCTCCGGGGCGCGGGCAAAATTGTCTTCTAAATGCTGTTGCTTCTCACGAAGCTGTTGAAGTTTAGCCAACGTATCTGTAGCGGAATGCTGTTCTGCAACACAAAATTCCAAGTCCTTTTGCACTTGGCTTCGCACTGCTGGGCCCACATTAAATACGCTTTCTAACGTATTTTGGGGGTTCTGGAGAGAATGTTGCTTTCTGCGTAGAATCTCCAAGACTGTTGCCGAGCCATGCAAATTTTCCAGCTTTACTTCTGATATCAAGTCTTCAGCCAGTTGCAATGCTCCTTTTCTCTGCAGATTCTTACTGTAAGACTGCTTTTCTTGTTCTAGACTTTTAAGCAATGATTTTAAAGGATCAATTGCCAAAGCCAGGGTGAGTCTGCTAGACAACAGTTCACGTGCATTTTGTTCTAAATGATCTATTTTGTATTTTGTATCAATTGAATCAATTGATGATTTTTGACGCGATCTTGCCCAAGCCCCTCCCATTTCCATGAGTGTAGCTTCAGTTCGTTGAATATTTACTTCTAGTTCTGCTAATTCACATCTACAGTTATCTATCTCAGTTTGCTCAGAATAAGCTAATTCCCGAAATTGGCTTAGCTCTTTTTCCATGACTTTTTGATGCCTAGCCAAGTCATCAGGTGCTGTAGTGAGCCGCCTTTTCCTCTTGTAAAGAGCTAAGTCCGCTGAAAGTATATTTATTATGTCTAGCCCAATTAGCTTCTGGATTGAATTTGATAGTTCAAGATTGCTATTCTCAGCCGCTAAGTCAGAAACCTTTTCACCATCAAAGAAAAACAACTCTGACACACCTAGAGGTACTAATTCGTTCAAGAAGGCTTGTGCTTGGTCTTGGCTTAACCCGCCAATTTCCTTACCGTCTTTGCTAATAAAAAGATCTTCAAGAACTCCTTCCCCTTTCCTTTCCCAACGTCTCGTTACTTGATATTCGCTAATCTCCCCTAGATGTGCGTATTCAAATGTGACTTCGACACTTGCACCACCAGCCGGTACGATGCTGTCTTGTGTTTTGTGAATGGATTTCAATAAGAAGTTTGAATATACCTTTTTAGAGGTGCCCCTCCCTAGAGATTGACGCCCATGAAATGCTAACCGGATTGCCAACAATATGCTGGTCTTCCCAGCACCATTAAGACCTCCGAACAGTATGATTGGTCTTGTATGCCCGTACTTAACTCCAGGTTTCAGTGTGATTTGATGAGTGCCTCGGAAAATACGAAAATCTGTCATCCGTAGAACAGACAATATCATTGGTTTCTACCAATAAATTCAGATTCTTGTTCTCCTAGCATTTTCATAATTTCATCTCGATCTTTTTCCCAGTCTGAGTACCTGGCTTTATCTCGATGATGCTGGTTTTCTATTTTCTCTAGGCTTTCCCAATCTTGGCTAAGCAATGTGTCCAACTGTTTTTGAATTCCCCGTCTGTTGCCTGATCCTATAGCCGCAACCTCCAAATCAATTAGCTTCTGAACAAGCGGAGCCGGAATTGAGTACTCCTTGCTCAAAGACTCAACGAGTTCTATATCAAATTCAGAGAAAGTACCAAAATCATCTTTAACCCACTGAATTGGGTCATCTGGATATACCTCCTTATAAATTTTAGGAAGTGAATCTTTCCAATCTGGCTCGTTTGGGTCACTCAGCCACTGTTGACGTATTTCATGCAGTTCATCTCTTTGGATTAATTCAATATCCTGTCCGTTTTGCCTAAGTTTTTTTTCAATTTTGAGCAATCTCCTGAGCCAAGTCTTGCGCTGTTTCATCCAGTATGGACCAGGTATTACTTTCGAAATGGTGGATGAGTCATCATTAATTTTTTTACTCGCAGAAAATGTCACTTTCCCACTGCGGCGCTTGTAATTTCGATACTTGCGTTTATTTTCAGGTATGGTGGATTTAGCTAATTCATTCCTAAAATCTAGAAGTGGCTGCATCCAAGTCTCACCTGACTCAATTAGCCCGTGCATGGCCTTATCCTCATTTACAACTGTGCATGTCCAGCAACCAAACCGAGAATTACCACAGGACGGTGTAGATGTATCTATGACCAGTGGGCATTCACCCTGGTTAGAACCTTTATAAAGTTCAAAAAGTTTTTTATTTGTGTCCCCCCACGGAGTAGGTGCACCAAGTAGGTACTCCCAAACTTCATCGGCAGACCAATCTTCTATTGGCATATAGGTATATGCATTCGGTAGTGATTTATGCCTTCCTAGTAAAGAATTTTTTATCCGATGCCGTGCAATGACCTGTGCGCGTGTTGCACTCTCCTGGCGGCGAGAACCAAGCACAATTATCGCCTCACCAAACTCAGCAACCTTGTCAAGAATAAACGTATTTACTGGATCAATTTTCATCCTTTCCGTACACCATCTAAAACTTTTAGTTGGTGCTGGGTATCCCCTGCCAAGCAAATTGGCCCAGAAAGTTTGACTTTTTTTAGGATGAACTTGATTAAGGCTGACTTTAAAAGAATTTTCTCCAGCTGCTGACGCAACAGATTTCAGAACATGTTTAATTTGATCAACGACAACAGGAGTTTCAACCAATGTGTCAGAAGATACGACATAGAGAGTTTTATTCCGTTTATCTTCGCTTAGGGTCACAATAGATTCATAAACGAGAGAAAGCACAGCAGTTGAGTCTTTACCTCCACTGAACCCGATAACCCACGGCCTTTCATCCGCGGTGTACATGGTTTGAATCTCTTGGATAAGATTAGAGCAGGGCCGGCCTGCAAATTTTGTATTTCTTACTAATTCACTGTGAGTCTTGTACATTGGGACTAGGTAAACTCCTGCTCAATTTGCTTATCCTCATCACGTAAAGGCATATTCAGTTCTTTTTTAATGTATATGGCTGTGCGAGCAACATTGTATGTTGCCTTGCTTATCCTGCCGTTGTTCATAGCTCGGCCTTCCCAGGCAGGATTTATCCTAGACCAATCTATACTTTTCAGCTTCTTCAATTTTGCTTTCCAGGACCTCTCAGGAAGTAACAATAGTTCTGACCCTACAATTCCTATCGCCTGGAGTGTTACACCGTGGGCGTGTACGAAGGATTCTCTAAGTCCGCTGGGAGCTATTTCTCGGCTGAGGACTTTTTGCCAATCAGGCATGTTCGCAGCCACATCATTCCAAAATTTAACTGCGAGATCCTTATCCCCCTTGCTTATTGTATCCTTGCCGCTTTTTTTCAAAAGTGCTTTGGTTGCATTCTTGATAGCACTAAGTGTGAATAGCTTAAGACTACGATTTGAAATACTGGATTTCTCCATTTCAGTAGTGCGGCTAAAAACATGAACATTCTTTTGTACATGTCGTCCTAGCTCAGAGATTTGGTCCCGCAAATCATACAATGTACTTAGTGAGTCAGAAGGTCGTACCGCGTGCTTGTTTAAATCAGCAAACATTTGTTGAGCCCGTGCTAGGCCCTCATCAATGAAAAACATTACAGGGATGCTATCGTGGCCCAACTCAGGGTTTTCTTTGATTGCCGCCTCAATTGCTTTTCGGCGATGCTGGCCATCATTAATTATGATCTGCGCGTCCATTGGAACAGTGAGTGTTCCTATATTTGCACCTAAACCTATGTCTTCTGATGGTGCAAAAGACACTTTAGAATTTATAGATGCAGTAACGCAAGATAGTGTGTAATCCTGTGGGTTATCAAGAAGATAGGAAGCAATTTCTGGAACCCGATTGAGATTTAGCGTACGTTGGGCACGCAGCTCTGGAGGTACTTCTTCTTCATCAAATTTAAATAGGGTAGGCACTACTCGCATCGGACACATCGCTATATAGCATGGACGACCCGACTGAATACCGCGCACGGCAGGAAATGAATGAAGATAAGTACTCATGAGGCATTGCGAAAGTTAAATTAAAATTTATTGGAAGTCAAATTAAAGTTTATTTTAACATACATGCTATTGGATAATACGCTATAGTCTCAAAAATAAAGAATACGCTGCCAACCCAAAGAGTAAAGTATGTTTATTTTCGAGATTACTTTGCAATAACGACCTGAATTTGGCATGCCCTCAAATTAAAGTCAGCTTTTGATGGATAACATTTTGGACCTGTAAAGGCTCAAGCATTCCCAAGAGGCTGCAGCAAAAGAATTCTACGTATAACCAGTATGAGAATGACTGGATCGACGAACCTCAAGAGTATTCTAATCCGACATTCTTGAATACTACTGGAGATTTCTAAGCATGCTTAGTAGAGGTTGGCAACAACATCAATCTGCAAAATACCAGCAATGTTTGTTAACCGTAACACGTGATTCACACTGTACACTTCAATCTCCTACGCAACATCGTGTATTCCAGACATAGTAAATATCATTTCGTTCATTTTCTTATAACTTAGCAAACAGATATTAGTGACCGTGATGTGAGAGTAGTTCTGACAATTTCGGTTGCGAAATATGTCTCAAACTAGCAATGTTTCTTTGCTACATGTTGGAGGATTTAATGTCATATCTGCAATCATTATTAGAAATATTCGATAATCTTAAAATGGGAAAAAGGAAGGGCCAACATGCACCGCATAAGCCTCTATTGATTTTGTACGCACTTAGTGAACTCCAAAGAGGTCAAAAAACATTTGCCTATAGAGATGTAGATCCTGCACTTACGAGTCTTCTCAAGACCTTTGGACCGCAGCGAGTGTCGCATCACTCTGAATACCCATTTTGGAGACTGCAGAACGATGGAATTTGGATCGTAACTGCTGATGCACCTCTAGAATCGCGCAAAAGTAATTCAGACGCCAAGAAATCTGAATTGATACAGAAAAACGCTATAGGAGCATTTTCTCCTAGTGCAATGAAAACTCTTATGGCACATCCACAAAACATAAGAACTGTAGCAAAATGGCTATTAGAAGCAAATTTCCCAGAATCATTGCATCATGACATTCTTGATGCAGTTGGGCTAAATTTGGAAGTAGCGGGAAATCAGCAAAGGCGCAGCCCAGATTTTCGTCGAAGAGTATTAAGGGCATACGAATCCCGATGTTGCGTGTGTGGTTATGACATGCGACTAGGAGACAATTCTGCTGGACTCGAAGCAGCACATATTATGTGGCATCAAGTCGGCGGACCAGACAAAGAGTCTAATGGCCTTGCATTGTGTGTGCTACACCATAAGGCATTTGACCTCGGTGCGTTTGCTATTGATGATGATGGACAAACCGTTGTTTGTAGCCAAGAACTATCTGGTACTACTAGAACGGAATGGTTGCTTGCTTTTCACGGTACGCGTTTAAAGCGCCCACAGAGTGTATGTTATTTCCCAGAAAGAAAGTTCTTGGAGTGGCACCGCGTTACAATATTCAAGGGCCCTGGGAGAGACTTTAAATAGTGATGCTATCTAGGAAGTATAAAAATGCAAGTAAGATGAAAAATTCAAACTCCTCTAAAACTTGATCCGCTTTGCACAAAACCAACTACGATTAGTCCGCTTAACTCCCCATGCATGGACTAGGTATATTACATTTCTAACAAGAATTACCCGCAAATACCTTCCGCAATTGGATTGGGGTGGGCTCTGATTTAAAAACATTTAAAAGTCATAACAACTGTTCAAACTTTTTCAAACATTTAATTACCGTAAAGGCATCTCTTTTGCTATTTATAGAAAATGATTGCGCAACTTTCCAAGTATTGTTGCGCCTCTGCCAACGATAAAATTTTAGGAATAGCTTTTCTGTCTTGGGGTTTTCGATCAAAAGGATCGCAGTCCACCACGAACCAGTTCGACTTATTGTGAGTGCTTCTTTTATGTGGTTAGCATAGTAATCAGAGACTGGAAACCCATCGAACTCATCTATTCCACCCACATTCTCCGACATTGTTTGTCCCTGAAAGTTGCCTTACGTCCCAGCAATTATCCTGATGCAGTTTCATCCTCGACCTAGTAACTAGGTGGCAAACTATGTACTTGAGAGAACTAGCAACTCATCCCAGGATTGAATGCTAAAGTATAAGGCTAACACTACCCCCACTTATGGACACGGGCATTGCTGCTAGGTCTACATTTAATACCTAATTCGTTTGAAAGCACATTAGCAAGAATTCGACCACGATCATTTCTGCCGCGGCAATTATCAGTAACTACATACTGAGCTCCAGATTTCTCCACATACTCCAGTGTTCCAGCAAAGTCTGCATGAGCTGATAATCCACATCTATATGCTTGATCTCCGTACTGCATAACAGGTTGTTCTGCACGATACTTACTAAGCTTAACAGTTGAACCTTCGACAATTCCATCAACTCGACCACCTTCAGATAGTTGCCAACACCGGACATATCGACCATTTGCAAGTGCATTATGGCCATCTTTCGTATCAACACAAATTGGCTCATCGATGGGCCACCCATATTTCTGGTGGACTTTAATACTGGCACAAAGCTTACGATTCGCTATTATCGGAACCGAGTCCTGAATATCCGCAGTACTCAAAATCATCAATGCTCTTTCAATAACTGCAGTGTGAGCCATGAGATGAATTGGGCCGTTCCCTAGAAGTTTCTTGCTCAATTCGACAAATTTTTCTTCTACTTCTGTTTGCGAATAATTGTATCCAGAGCCTGGTTTTCCATATGTTGCATCAACTACCAATGCATCAACTTTGATCACCTTGTCCAATGGCCATGAAAAGTCCCCGGAGTAGCCTAATCGTGTACCATCATCCAGCACGACAAGCACTTGTGATGCTCCTAACATATGCCCCGCAGCAACTATAGAAATAGTTGAGTTTCCATAATGAAATTGATCCCCAGCTGAAAGCTCACGAATATTCGTACGAAATTCAAAATCTGGATGATCAAACGTTAATAACTCTCGGACACATGGGCTCATTACAAGCACCCTGCCCTTACTAGTTTCGAAATCAGCCATATGATCACTGTGGATATGAGTTTGCACGCGCACATCTCTGTTGCAGTGGAAACCATCACAGGTCACGTCTGGCCCAAGTATTACCGTACCTGAGCGGATAACATCAATCTCAAAATCGTTTTCAACCATTATCTGTTATCTTCATTGTCAATAGTCTGCTAACCCTTTCCTCGAATTCAAGATCCGAAGCTACTACTGCGCCAACATGCTTACTTCCAATAACGGCAAAGTTCTTTTCGCCGAGCTTGGCAGAAAATTCTCCTAAATTTGGGTACAAATCTTTCACGATCTTCTTAATTAGCTGGTCCCGCTCTGACTGTCGCATTCTTTTTAAATTCTTGCTAATTGAATTTCGATTAAGTTCTTCTTCAGTTAGTTTTCCAAGCACTACATGACGTACTTGCGTACGAACACGCCTTTGCACAACGTCTTTGATGCAATCTGACAGTGATCGGTTGGATCGTTCACGCAACTGGCGCATGGATACAACTTCCTTTTTTGTAAGATGGTTTTCAATTATTGCGCTGATCATTTTTGGATGATTACTCTGCGGCATCTTCGCAAGCTCAACTGCAACTGAAAAACCAATGCTACTGCTGGTAGACTCTCTCCATTCGACCAAATATTGAATTTCTTCTGACAGCTTAAGTAGCTGCAAAAACCGAGAAACCATTGTTGCATCATTGAATCCAAATGCCTTGGCAATTTCTGTTTTCGATGCTCCTGCTTTCTCAGCTTTGTGTATATTCCAAGCAACTTCAACTGGGGTTAAAGGCCGTTGTTTTCGATGTGAACCAACAGACAAAAACGTCTGATCTATTTCGCTCGAGTCAAGACCTAAAAGTCTCATGTTTAATTGTTCTCAACCAATCCCATAGAGTCTAAGCTAGACTCGAGCATGTCTTGGGCCGCAACGCTGGGATCAGCATCTTGCCCTTCAGCATACTTTCTTAAAGCATCCCCATATGAAGGGCCCATAGTAAATGAAATCTTAAGCCTAGTATCTGGCTTCTTTGCACTTTCAACTATCTTGCTGACCTCAGCTGTAGGGTTACTCTTGTTAACTTCCAAAATGCGTTTTCTTAACTCATCGTCTGATTCCTGCAACACATCAACAAGTTCCTCAGCCCTTTCAGGGCTATAGACTCCATCCACAGTTGCAGCATCTTGTGATTTAATTGCGAGGTCTACAGGCAACGCATTGTTGTCAACAAGTGACTTTAAATTTGGCTCGAGCCTGCTATAACGAACATACTTTCTAACCATATCGTACGGCAGTCGAGTCTTTTCCCACACCGCTTTCAAAGTGCCGTAACGCAAAAAGAGCTTTTCACAAAGATCAATCAAGTCCGTTCTCGTCATGTCTAACTGATGGACATTCTCATTGCCAGATATTGCCAATCCTTCATCTTCAGATAGTACTCGGTCAATAACACCAGCTTTAATCTTTTGTTTACCAAGCTTCTTGTGTGCAAGGAGTCGTCGCTGCCCACAAACAACTTCCCATTTCGCTGAGTCATATTCAGAAATGGAAACTACGATAGGATGCAATAATCCGAATTCCTGAATACTTGCAGCCAGTGTTTCTATTTCCTCTCCTGTATTTGATTTTCGAACTTGGAATCTATCAATTACCAATTTTTCAATAGGTATATCCTCATATCTTTCAATCATTACCTGCCTCCTATAATTCCGAATATGAAAATGAAATTGTGGAAAAGTTAACTAAGAATTTGCTGCAAAGTTTTAAGTGACTCTTTTGTGCTAACTTTAGTCGCAGCAGAGTCAATATATTCCTTAAATAATTGACGCTTTGACTTCAATACTTCGTCGATCCTCTCCTCAATTGAATTACGTACTAAATATTTAATAACATGCAGTGGATGTATTCGCCCAAATCTGTGAGCTCGATGTACGGCCTGATTTTCAACCGACGGATTCCACCAACGGTCAAACATCACTACTGTATCTGCTTCTTTCAAGTTGAGGCCAACACCACCTGCTTTTAATGAAATGAGAAGTATATGTGAATCCACAGATTCTCGAAATCGCTTGATAGATTCGTGCCTAACCTTTGCATCCATTGCTCCAGTGTAGAGATCGTGGGAATAATCTCCCAACTGCTGACTTAACCATTTCAAAGTTTCAACAAACTGTGAAAAAACAATAAGCTTGCTGTTTGAAGCAAATGTATTTTCAATTACAGTTTTCAATGCATCCAACTTAACTGACTCTCCACTTTTGAAATCAAAATTACATACCTTTTTGAGTTTTACAATTAGCTCTAAAAGATGCGCACTTTCGTGCTTTTCGCGCTGCCATGTTGGGGTACCTCTGGCTTCCCAGATTTCATGATAGGAGACCCATTGTTTACCAGTGAGGGTGAGATGTACTTCTTGCTCTATAATTGGCGGGAGTTCAGGTATTACATCTTTTTTGATTCTGCGGAGAAAGTACGGTGCCATTAAATTCTGCATCTCGTCAGATGACATTTCAGGCAGCAATATCCCTGGCTTTACAAAGGAAAATATTGAAACTATATCTTCTGTAACGTTTTCAAGAGGTGTGCCAGATAGTGCCCAAGACCTTCTTCTTGGCAAAGTAGAACATGCGATACTTGTCGATGAGGAAGGAGATTTGATTCGTTGCGCTTCGTCCAGAACTACGACCTCAAACTTTTCAGCATAGTCAAGAAGGTGACTGTCAATTCGGACCTGATCATATGTAGCAATTAGTACAGGAAACGGTAACAAATAGCTTGCCTCACGATTTTTTTGATTGCCTTGGACCATTCTTACTGAAAGCTGCGGGGCCCATACTGCAAATTCTTCTTGCCAATTCCTAGATAATGCCTCAGGAACTACTACTAGTACCCTAGCCCCAGAGTTATTGGCAACAACTGTACGAATTGCAACAATTGTCTGGACCGTCTTTCCGAGACCCATTTCATCAGCTAATAGTGCACTATTAGATCTAACAAGAAAATTGATGCCCTCCTCCTGATAGGCTCTTATCTCGTGAGGCATAATATATTGGGATGACCTATTCATAGAAATATATAGCCAAGCAAAAAATTTTAGTAATTAAGGGACAATCCGAATAAATTACATAACCGATTTAAGATGCGCTTTAGCACGCATGCAGGGGGTGGTGTGTTTTAGCTTAGGATAGACCGAGCCTGGAGGGCGACTGGTTAAACTTTTCTTTACTACACGAGACATAACCGAAACCAATGATAATCGTAAATGTTGAGCACAATTTAAAAGTCAAGATTTTGATCTAATGTCACAAATCCCCGCTATCCTTCTCTGTTCACTCAGACTCTGTTCAGGCAAAATTATTTTCTACATTAGGACACTATAGCTTGGTAATGACCACTACATCTGTACGGTTCCACATTAATTACCATATAACAAGTTCCTTGTTTCCCTCACAGACCAAGAGACTTGGTCAATTTAAAATCTAGGCTAAAACAAAATTGAAGCTTCATGGTAGTTCACCATAACCTGATTACAACACCTCAAAGACCTCTTTTTATGAGAGGATTGCGAACAAAAATCGAATGAGCAGAATAGTCTTTCTTGGGGTTGTGCTGATTACTGTATGCACTATCACGTTTGGTGTCTCAGGAAACACCAAAAATCAATTTATCAAAAAGTCAAAATCCGGCATCTGCCACTGCCCGGGCGGGCAATACTATGCTCGCACCTCAAAATTCACGGCTTTCGATTCCATTGAGGCCTGTCTTGCCAGCGGGGGCCGACACCCCAAGCGTGGACAGGGACAATGTTCAGCATCAGGCAAGCAAGGTCCAGCGGCCGCCAAAACACTGCCCCTGCCCCCTGCCACAAAGCCTAGGTCAAAACCCTATGATAGAAGCGTGTTCGGCGGATGGGCAGATACGGATGGCGACTGCCAGAATACGCGCCATAAGCGCCTGATCGACTTGTCCGGGACGCCTGTCCACCTTTCCGACAACGGCTGCCTGGTCATTCAAGGGCATTGGTACGATCCGTATACCGGAAAAGTCCATCGTACTGCCCGGGACATGCACATCGATCACCTGGTCCCACTTTTCTATGCCTGGAAAAGGGGTGCTGCACACTGGGAGCCTGCGAAACAGCGAAGCTTCATGAATGATCCGGCAAACCTTCTCGCTATCGAGGCTGGTGTAAACCAGGACAAGGGTGCAAACGGTCCGCTTGCATGGCTTCCACCACGCATCGAGTTTCATTGCGAGTACCTGTTGAGATTTTCACGCGTGA
Source organism: Gammaproteobacteria bacterium (assembly GCA_026710875.1). Taxonomy (GTDB): domain Bacteria; phylum Pseudomonadota; class Gammaproteobacteria; order UBA4575; family UBA4575; genus WTFY01. The sequence goes on from JAPOQE010000039.1 coordinate 33,321, forward strand.
CAACCCGTTACGGGTTGCAGCACACACCCACCGAGCGCGTAGCCCTGGAACAGTTGACTGCGCAGAAATGTGACTAAACCCCGGGAAACTGCCCTGTAGGCTTGGCAAGTCCAGGACTCGCAAAAACAGTCAAAAAATGAACGATAACCTACAAATTGCCGGTTAGGATTGTCGTAAGATGGGTACTGCGGTATTTTTATAGCCCATAATCTATCGAAGCATAGGGCGATGGACTTATACCCTGCCGGGTTCATGCTGACTAGAATGTGCAAGTAAACATGCCAAGACATAGCCTGAAATTCCTGACATCCTGGGCCCCGCCCAACTCCTTCATGCCCTCCGGGATCTGTGTGGTCCTTGCAGGATGGCTGGCCCTGGCCGGTCTGTTTCCGGTTCAGTTGGCAGCCGTTGAGTTGTCAGGCAGCGAGCCCGGAATCTCGGGATATTTTGATACTACCGTCTCGGTAGGGGCTGCAATTCGCACCCAGGGGCGCAAAGACAACCTGATTGCCGTATCCAATGGTGGCTCGGCCTGGTCCATCAACGAAGATAACGGGAATCTCAACTACGATACGGGCGATTTCGTCTCGGCCAACACTAAAATCACTCATGAACTCGAGTTGAGTCGTAATAATCTGGGCATGTTTGTACGTGCCTTGTACTTTTACGATTACGCCATTGCAGACGAACATACCGACCGTACACGCCTGTCTCGAAGTGCCAAAAACGATGCCGGTTACGACTTCAAGCTGCTGGATGCATACATCAATGGCCAGTTCGACCTTGGAGGCTCCCCTCTGATGATCCGTGCGGGCGATCAGGTGATCCATTGGGGGGAAAGCGTCTTTATCCGTAACGGGCTCAACTCGATCAATCCGGTGGAAAGCGCCAAGGTTCGCGTGGCAGGCGCCGAAATCCGTGATGTGCTTGAGCCGATCACCGCGGCCAACCTGCGTCTCGGTCTCACCGACAACCTGTTTCTTGAAAGCTTCTATCAGCTGCGCTCGGCGCACTCTGAACTCGAGCCCGCCGGTACATTCTTCTCAACCAGTGATGCGGCAAGCCCCGGCGGCAACACTGTACATTTCGGATTTGGTGTCCCCGGCAGGGCGGATGATAATGACAACACTGATGACCCTGGCTGCACCAGCATCTGCTCGAGGGTACCCCGTGCCAGTGATCGGGACGCTGACGATGATGGCCAGTTCGGTCTAGCACTTCGCTACTTTTCCCCGGCCCTTAATGATGCCGAACTCGGCTTTTATTACGCACGCATCCACAGCCGTCTGCCACTGGTCTCGGTTCGTGCGGGTCAACTGGATGCGGTTCATGCCCCCACGGGCTATGTCGGATCCATCGGCTATTTCCGGGAATTCCCCGAAGATATCGATCTCATGGGTATCAGTATCAACACCGAACTCGGGAACAGCGGATTTGCGTTCCAGGGTGAGGTTTCCTACCGCAAGGATCAGCCATTGCAAATTGATTCTGCGGAGCTTTTCTTTTCCTCGCTCTCACCGCTTCGGCTTGTACAAGTGCCAGACGGCTTGCCTCCAGAACATACGGCTGTGCTGACGCAGCTGCAGCAGGCGGGAGGCCTGTTCAGTTTGAGCCAAACTGGTCCTTTGGCACCAGGGGAGGAGTTGCGTGGTTTCCGTCGCAAGAATGTGCTGCAGGGCTCGATGGCCCTTACCAAGGTGCTGGGACCGATTGCCATGATTGGGTCCAGCCAGAGCGTATTCCTGCTTGAAGCCGGCTTCACCCGGGTGCAGGGCCTGGAAAAGAGGTCGGAGTTGCGCTATGAGGCTCCCGGTACTTGGACCAGCGCCAATCCGGTGTTCACACTCGCACAATTACAACCGGCAACCCAGGATGGCGGCTTTGCCGACTCCTTCTCCTGGGGATATCGCGCACTGCTGCGTACAATATACAACAATGCCTTTGGCCCGGTGAGCCTCACACCACAGATCGCATTTGCGCATGATGTCAACGGCACAACTCCAACACCGATCAGTAATTTTGTTGAGGACCGAAAAACTGTCACGCTGTCAGTCAATGCCAGTTATCTGCATACCTGGCAGGCGGGATTGTCCTATACCAATTCATTCGGAGGTGGCGCGGCCAACCTGCTCAATGATCGTGACTTCCTCGCTTTCACACTCAAATATTCCTTCTGAGCAACACGTGGAGTACAGGAGAAACACAATGATGCACAAAAAAAGATGGCCTACACTGGTGCATCTGATTTTGCTGACCTGTATGAGCTTGCCTGTCTCTGCGGGTGTGACAGCGGATGAGGCGGCCCGGCTCGGAGCCGACCTGACTCCAGTGGGTGCAACAAAAGCCGGCAATGCGGCAGGCACCATCCCGGCCTGGCAGGGCGGTATCACCCAGCCTCCGGCAAACTACAAGCCTGGCATGCATCATCCCGACCCCTTCGCCGAGGACCGGCCACTGTTTGTCATCACGGCTGAAAACCTGCATGAGCACGAAGCCAATCTTTCGCCTGGGCAAATCGCACTCTTCAAACGATATCCGGATACCTTCCGGATGCCGGTCTATGCAAGCCGACGAACAGCTTCCCTGCCAGAACAGATTTATGAGCGCACAATTGCCAATGCAACGACCGCGACACTGACCAAGCACGGTAACGGCGTACTGAATGCCGCGGAGGGCATCCCCTTCCCGATTCCGAAAAACGGCCTTGAAGCCGTCTGGAATCACCTGCTCCGTTACCGCGGCACCACACTAAGCACCTCAAGTGGCCAAGCGTCTCCTACGGCTGACGGTTCCTATGTCGTGGTACGACTCAAGGAAGATATTCTCTGGGCTTACCACCAGCCAGGGGCCAACATCGAAACCATCGACAACAAGCTGGCCTACTTTCGACAGGAGGTGCTGTCCCCTCCTCGGCTTGCAGGACAGATCCTTGTGGTCCACGAGACCCTCAACCAGGCAGCCGAGCCTCGCAAGGCCTGGACCTACAACCCGGGGCAGCGCCGGGTTCGGCGCGCACCGAACGTTGGCTATGACAACCCGGGCACCGCATCAGATGGACAACGTACCAATGATCAATCCGATGTCTTCAACGGCGCCCCAGACCGTTATGACTGGACACTCGTCGGCAAGAGGGAACTTTATGTCCCCTACAACAGCTATCGACTGCACAGCGACCAAAACAGCTTCGATGACATCCTGCAACCAGGGCACATCAACCCGGAACTGACACGCTACGAGTTGCACCGGGTCTGGGTCATAGAAGCGCGGCTGAAAGAGGGCCTGCGTAACATTTATGCAAGACGCACATTTTACCTGGATGAGGACAGCTGGCAGATTTCCATTGCCGACCAGTATGACGGTCGCGGCGAGATCTGGAGGGTCAGCGAGGCACATGTAATCAATTACTATGATGTCCCCCTTACCTGGACTACGCTGCTGGCCGTCTATGACGTTCAAAACGGGCGTTACCTGGCCATGGGCCTCAGTAACGAATTCAAGCCTGCGCGCTTTGATCACCCACTGGATCGTAACCAGTTCACCACTGAAGCCCTGCGCCAGCTGGGTCGCCGTTAATCCAAGCCGGGACCTCTGCTGGTGAGGCACGCGCTTGCACCTGCCCTGCTTCTGATTTTTGCAGCCTTCCCTTTGCCCAGTGGCAGCGAGCCACTGTATGAGACTCCTGCAATCCTTACCTGTCCTGAGTGCAGCCCGATTAATGCAGCCACCCAGGTTGCGGACGGGATCGTTGCCGTAGGCCAGCGAGGTCTTATCCTGCGCAGCACCACCGATGGTGGCTGGGAACAGCAATATGCGCCGATACGCCGTACGCTGAACGCCGTTATCCACACAGGTGACGATCGACTGATTGCTGTCGGACAGGATGCCTTGGTGATCTCAAGAGACAGTCCGGGGGCCTCCTGGACACTCATTCAGGCGGATCCGACACTTGATGCACCGCTCCTTGATCTGTGGATCGGGAATGAGGGAAGAGGCTTTGCCGTAGGTGCCTACGGGCTGGCACTGGTGACAGATGATGGTGGCCGAAACTGGTCGGAAAGGAAGATTGATGCACAGGAGCCGCATTTCTATGCCATACGCGAGGCCCCTGAAGGGACACTGTACATCTGTGGTGAGTACGGCACCGTATTGCAGTCTCGCAACCGCGGTGCCAGCTGGACACCGCTTACGTTGGGTTGGGATGGAACATTTTTTGGCTGCCGGGCCGGGCATGAGGGCCGTATCCTTGTGTATGGCCTGGAGGGCATGATCCTGGAGAGCCGTGATCAGGGGGCAAGCTGGCGGCGCCTGGAAACCGGGAGTTCTGCATCGATCTATGATGCGACGTTCCTGGCCGATGGACGTGCCGTCGTTGTAGGTGCAGGTGGTACTGTGCTGATCGAGACGGCCACAGGCAAGTTCGAACACATCGCACACCCCCATCGCGGATCACTGACGGCCGTTCTGGCAAGGAATCCGCACACCCTGGTACTGTTTGGCGAGGGCGGAGTACACACACTGGCCTTGGCTGATTCTCCTCACTTCAGAATACGTCGCGAACCGTAACGCTCGGAGCTAATGATGGCGAAGATTCACTGGAAACATCGCCTGGAAGAGGCGCTTTTTTGCCACCGACCGAGGGTGATCGCAGCCTTCGTTCTAGTCAGTCTAGGACTCGGACTGTCATTCGCACATCTGCAAATCGATGCTGGCTTTGAGAAGCATCTGCCCCAGGACCATCCATTCATGCAGGTTTTCAAAACGTACCAAGCCGAGTTCGGCGGTGCCAATCGATTGCTGATCTCGGTTCGTGCGCATTCCGGGGATATCTACTCAGCACCCTTTCTGGAAACCCTGAAATCCGTCACCGACGCCGTTTTTTTCCTGCCTGGAGTTAACAAGGCGTCCGTACGCTCCCTGTTCACGCCCAATGTTCGTTTTGTCGAAGTAGTACGGGGCGGGTTCGTAGGTGGAAACGTTGTGCCCCCCGACTACCGGGGAACCGATGCAGACGTACATCAGGTTCGAGTCAACGTCCAGAAGGCAGGCATCGTAGGTCGGCTGGTTTCCCACGATTTTTCCGCGGCAATGATTACCGCTGAACTGGTTGAGATCGATCCACGAACAGGAGAGCGTCTTGACTATATCGAGGTAGCCCATCTCCTCGAGGAACAGCTGCGTGCACGCTACTCAAGTCCGGATATTGAGATTCATATCATCGGCTTTGCCAAGATGATAGGCGACATCGCCGATCATGCAGGAAACACGCTGATGTTTTTTGCCATTGCATTTGTATTGTCCCTGTTGCCGGTCTACCTGTTCACGCGCTCTGTCCCGTATACGGGCCTGCTGATGCTATGCTCGACTGTGGCAGTGGTCTGGACACTGGGCCTTCTGGCCCTGTTCGGCTTCCACATTGATCCGATGTCGATCCTGGTGCCGTTCCTGGTTCTCGCGATCGGCATATCGCACGCTGTTCAGGTTGCAGGGGCTGCCAGGGATTCACAAAGAAAAGGCGCCACCTCCCTAGCTGCGGCCCGTGCGGCATTTCGACGGCTGATCCTGCCAGGGAGTGTTGCACTGATAAGCGATGGCGCCGGCTTTTTGACCATGCTGATCATTGATGTCCAGATCATTCGTGATCTCGCGATCACCATGTGCCTTGGTGTGGCAGCCATCCTATGCACCAATCTTCTACTTTTACCGGTACTGATGTCCTATACCCGCAACAATGCCAGCTACCAGGTGCCCGTGCAGATCACGGACAGCAGCAGTGCCTTGCTCTGGAAGCGTCTCTCGCGTCTGGCGTCCTGGCCATCCTCAGGGGTGGTCCTGCTGATTGCACTTGTCCTGTTTGGGGTTGGTGCACAGGAGGCACGCAACTATGCAATCGGGGATGTCCATGAAGGTGTACCCGAGTTGCGCCCGGATTCCCGCTACAATCTTGACAGCGCGACGATTACGCAGTTGTATACCGTGGGGGTAGATGTGCTCACGGTGATCGTTGAAACCTACCCGAACGCGTGTGTCGATTTCACAATTCTTGATCGAATTGACGATTTTGCGACGAGGATGGCACAAATTCCCGGAGTGCAGTCCACGCTGTCCCTGCCCGGCGTTGCCCGCAAGATCAACGCGGGCTACAACGAGGGCCATCCCAAATGGCTGACCCTGCCCCGCAAGACGGCAACACTCGTGCAATCTACTGGTCCGATTGAGACAGGCTCAGGCTTGTTGAATGCGGACTGCTCCGTAATGCCGGTGCTGATTTTCACAACAGACCACCGTGCCGAAACCATAGACCGGATCGTTGCCGGTGTCACCGCGTATGCCGAGCTGCATGAAAACGATACGATCCGGTTCCGCCTTGCCACAGGAAACCTCGGCGTCATGGCTGCAACCAATGACCTTGTGCGCGATGCCGAGTTTGAAATGCTGCTGTGGATCTATTCAGCCGTACTGGGGCTTGCACTGCTGGCCTTTCGCTCTGTGCGTGCAACCCTTTGTGTCGTGCTGCCACTGGCTCTGGTGTCCACCTTGGCCTTTGCACTGATGGCCTGGCTTGAGATCGGGCTGAAGGTTTCGACCCTGCCTGTGGCTGCTTTAGGGGTCGGCATTGGAGTCGACTATGGGATTTATCTTTTCAGCGATGTGAAGAGACGACTTGATGCAGGCACGAAGCTTGTCGACGCCTTTCAGGGGGCTCTTGGTGTGACAGGCAAAGCGGTTCTCGTCACCGGAATGACACTTGCCCTGGGCGTTATTACCTGGGTGTTCTCGGAGTTGAAGCTTCAGGCGGATATGGGACTGTTACTCGCTTTCATGTTTTTAGCCAACATGGCCGGAGCGGTCATTCTTGCTCCAGCACTTGCCTGGCTCTTCTATACGTTTCCTAGGAAAGGCTTGGCTCGGCAGCAGTGAGTCATCAGGAAAATTTCAAAGTACTATGAAAAAAGTACGAGACTGGTGCGCCTGGCAGGACTCGAACCTGCAACCCTCGGCTTAGAAGGCCGATGCTCTATCCAGTTGAGCTACAGGCGCGTGGCACAAGGCGCCACTAGTGTAGCACTTAGGTTTATCCAGGGTGCGCATCCCTGGCAGGTGCTGTTGCATGGCGCTGTAGGTACAGATAAATGGCAGCAGAAGCTCCTGAGGAGCCGAACAGAACACTCATGATGACGATCTGGTATTTGACGGCGATCAGGGGCGAGACTCCGGACAGAATCTGTCCTGTCATCATTCCCGGAAAGGCCACCAAACCGACTGCAAAAAATGTGTTGATGGAGGGTATGAGTGCGGCTGTGAATGCACTGTTGCGCGCACGAATATAGTCCGGCACAACGGCCATATCAGACTCGAAACGCTCTGCGGCAAGGCTCACTGTATTCATGGCATTGGAGAAGATCATTCCCGCCAGCGGGATGACATACTGCGGTTGATACCAGTAATCGATCTGGAGTACGGCAAAAGTGGTCAGGGCAAGCGTTGAAATTCCGCCCACAGAGATTCCAAACAGCGCTTTTGCATACAGATCCGTGCTCTTCTGTCTGAGTGGGCGCAATGCAATCCAGCTTGCCAGCAACAGCATCAGGGCCAGCACGATCACCACGATGCCCGCATTGTCCAGGGCAAAGATCGAAGTCAGAACATAACCGACAACCGTCAACTGAACCAGCATCCTGACCGAGGCGTACATGGCCGTCTTGCTCTTCAATGACCACATCATGAGTATTGCAATTACCACCAGGATTGGAATCACGGCAATCGCCAGATTCAGCACTCCGATTTCATATATGGTAAGTTTCATAATCTAATCCACCCTGAATTGTATTTGGTCCGTTTACATCACTGGGAAATCTGTCCACTCCCCGGGATACAGGCATATCCACCTGCCGACACGGTATTGCCCAACTGGAAAATCCCTTGCCAAAACTCTTGCTCAAATTTCTTGCACACCTGCCCATGCCGGTATTGTATGGCTTGGCGAGACCGCTGTACCTGCTGCTATTTTATGTGCTGCGCTTCAGGAGAAAAATTGCAGAGAACAACATCAGCAACTCGTTCCCGGAGTTGGACGGTCGCGCGCGTACCGCACTGCTGAAAAACCATTACAGGAAGCTTTGTGAAGTCGCCCTTGAGGTCGCCAGGAGCCTGGCCATGCCCCCCTCAAAACTGGAGCGTCATGTGAGCTTCACAAATCTTGCTGTCATCCAGCAGGCGCTTGAGCACAACCAGACCGTCCTGCTGGCAATTGCCCATCATTGCAATCCGGTGTGGGCCGTGCTGGCGGCAGGGCAACGGCTAGAAGCTCCCGTGGACAGCATATACAAACCTCCTCATCTAGCCTGGCTGGACGAGCTGACCCTGAAGTCCCTGTCTCGATTCAACATCACTCCGGTACCAGCAAAAACCTGTGTGACAGACCTGATCCAACGGGCAGCCAGTACCCGCGCGATAGCCATTGTGGCAGACCAGGCACCGCGGCGAAGCGACCCGGCGTACTGGACACAGTTCATGCACCAGGACACACCATTTTATCTTGGGCTTGAAAAGATCGCCCAGGTGTTCAGATATCCCGTGTATTTCATGGATCTCAAGCGCGTGTCTCGCGGCCATTACGAGGCCACTTTCAGCTTACTTTCCGAACCGCCCTACGACAAGCACTCACACGAGATTTCAGAACGCTTTGCAAGAGCCGTGGAGGATCAGATTCTGCAATCTCCACAAGACTGGCTATGGACGCACCGCCGATGGAAAAGGACCCGGTCCCTATACGACTGAACCCCTGCTTTTCAAAAACGCTGCCAACTGTGCAATGCTCGGGTGATCTACCAGGTCGGTAATAGCAAGGGTGTCCGGGAACAGGTCATCCAGACCCGAATGGATCTCGACCAGGGCCAGTGAATCTGCCCCGATTTCAAGCAAGCTGTCGTGCACTGTGAAGCGCTTGTCCGGCAGCGCCTCCCGGCAAACTGCAAGTACTGCATTCTCGATTCCGTCTTCTTGCACCTGCACCCGGCCGGTGTCTTGCTTGTCAAGTTCAACGGCCAACTGACTCAGGACACCATCATATTCGCCAGCCAGATATTCCTCGGCCAGAGCCGAACGCTGGATTTTTCCACTCGTGGTCTTCGGTATTCGGCTGACGGGAATGACATGGCGCACCTCGATAGAAAAGTTCTCGCTTACCGTGCTTTTCACCTGCAAACAGGTGGGCAAAAAATCCGGCAAGGCACCCTTGTACGCCACGAACACCAGCACTTCCTCCACGCCATCCTGCCTGGAAGACACGCCCGCCAGTGCCACTTTGCCGAGTTCCAGTCCCTCGATCGTACACAGGACTTCCTCAAGATCATGAGGGTAGTAGTTCTGGCCATGGACAAACAGCACTTCCTTGTACCGTCCAGTGATATACAGTGCTTCGTGTAAAACAAACCCCAGATCGCCCGTATTCAGCCAGTCACCTGAATACAGGCTGCCATCGTCTCCCAAGACTTTTTCAGTGACGTTTATTCCCCGAATCTGGATGTGACCGACGCGCCCCTTGGGCTGGACAGTACCCTGGTGGTCAACGATCTGGACCTTGCAATGCGTAACCGGCTTGCCAACGCTAACCAGGGACACCGTGTCCTGCGCCGGCTGTGCGCACACGTGTACATCGGCATCAATGGAAAGTGAATCACGCTGCACGTGGAGGATATCCAGATCAGCATTGATCGCCGGGAAGCTTACTGCCAGACTGGCTTCCGCCAGACCATAGACGGGAAACATGCTCCTTGCCGGCAGCCTGAAGCGGGCCATGGCATCGGTAAACTGTCTGCAGAGACTGACCGAGATCGGTTCCGCTCCGTTGAAGATCAGACGTACCTGCGACAAGTCGATCCCTTCCATCCCCTTGCGATTGAAAGCCTTCAGGAAGTGCTTGAAACCGAAATTCGGAGAGCCCAGCATGCTTGCCTTTTTCTCGCTGGCCGCCTCCATCCAGTACAGGGGCCTTCGAACGAACAGGTCCGTACGCATGATGCAGTGGCTGTAATTATTGACTACCGGACTCAGATGGAAACCGATCAGCCCCATATCGTGAGTGAGTGGCATCCAGCAAAGACTGACATCCTCCGGGGACATTGCCGCGCACTCGCGTATCCCTTCGATGTTTGCAATCAGGTTGCGGTGTTTTAGGACTACCCCTTTGGGGCTTCCGGTGGAACCGGACGAGAACTGGATGAAGGCAACATCCTGAGGCCCAACCTCGACCATTTCCCCGGGAATCGTGATGTCTTGGACCTCATCGCTCAAGAGCACATGCTGCGGCTGGGGCCAGTGACTGCCCTGGTCTTTCCCGGTTGTGCTGGATCGCAGACGGTTCAGGTTTTTGCGGTCAGTATACAAATAAGCCGCACCGCCCAGTTGTTCGGCAACATTGAAAACCTTCTGTCGATGCTGGTCACTGATCCCCACGGCAAGTGGTACCGGGATGATGCCCCCGAACTGGCAGGCCCAGAACACATCGACGAACTGCCGATTATCATTCAGAAACATGATCAGATGATCGCCCTTGCGCATGCCTTGCTGCTGCAGGACATGCAGCAATCCCAATGCCCGCTGGTACAGGGCCTCAAAACTGATGCACTTCTCATTCTCCTGCCCATCAATAAAGCTGACAGAGCGAACTTCACTGCGACGACATGACAGCGCTTCGGTCAGTGTTTGAAAGTGCATTGGCAGTAACTCGTGGAAATTTGAACAAGCTGCAGTACAGTCGGTATGTCTCTTTCAGAAATCCCATTTGTCCTGTATCCGGACAGTGACAAGTCTCAGATCAAATCCCCGCTAACGTATCCATACACGCCTGGGCTCATAAAACTCGATTATGAAGGATATTCGACTTATGGGGAAACCCAAGCAGGGATGACTAAAGGTTGTCTGATCAGCCGCTGACTCCGAAATCCGAGAAGCAGAACAAGGGCAGCTGAGGGCGATGCATGGGACAGGCACCCTGTGTACTCACACTGAAAACAGATCGGGGCTCCTCGATTCCTGAATGAGCCGGAGCTTGCTGTCATGGAGAGGCTGCATCATGGATTCCAGCGATTCGCGATTCCCCGCACCCAGCCAGTCCGCGTAGTCCGCCCTGTCCAGAATAACAGGCATGCGATGATGAATTTCAGACAGCTTCGGGCTGGGCCGGGTGGTAAGGATGCTCATGAACATCTCACCGTCCACAGTGATTTCATAAAGCCCGGCGAAAGCGAACCCATCGTCTTCTGCGGGCTCGATCCTGTACTTGTCCCGCCTCCCTTTTGGCTGGTTTTCATCCCATTCGAAAAATCCACTGGCTGGAACAATGCATCTATGGTTGCGCAAGGCCTGCGCCCAGGTCTTCTTGTCCCAGGCGCCTGCGCTACGGGCATTGATCAGGGGCTTGCTGGTAAAGGACCGCTTCCAGCCCCACTGCATTGGAGCGACTTCGTTACCTTCATCCCTGCAAAAGACAACATCCACACGGTCACCAGGAAAAACCTCCTCTCGAGGCGCGAATTCGATCTCGGCATCGATCAGGGCTGTAACGACTGACTCGGGGAAATGATCCAGTGAAAAGCGCCCACACATGCCCCTACTCGCCGTCGACTCTACCAAAAGACGTTCAGGCGGCTTTGGAGTCGGTGTTGTTGATAATTACTTCCTTGGAGACATCCACGCTTCGAACCAGCATATCCAGCACTGGGCACTGTTCGTTGACGGCTTCTGCAAGCTGCTGCAGTTGTTCCTGTGAGGCGGAACTCTCCAGTGTCGTCTTGTAGTGAATCTTGGTAAAACCCGGAGGCACATTTTCATCCTTGCCCATCCCTAACAGACCTCGAACGTCCAGGTCTCCTTCAAGTGCTACATGGCACTTCTGCAGCGGGATACCCATCACCGATGCCAATGCCACATACATGATTTCCTGGCACGTACCCAATGCTGCAAGCACCAGTTCGACCGGGCTCGGGCCGAGATCACTTCCGCCAAATGCCGGCGGCTCATCAATGACCATTGCCGGAAACTTCCTGACATTAGCGGAACAGCGCACATCATCTTCCCACGCAGTATCTACACGGTATTTGAATTGTCCGCTTTCAGGCGATCCTGAAACACTCTCCATAATCTTTTCCACTGCTGCCTTGATGTCTGCCTGACTCATTTCTATTCCCTCCTGTTTTTGCTAGGTGCAAGAATACTCGATGATTATTCTTCTGTTTTTCATGAACATACCCGATAGAAACCGGGGTACGGTGCAAGGATAGCCTACCAGAATTTTTGACGACGCTGTATGCCGGCAGGCCCTGCAAAATGCTGGGCACCGAAATGATTCATCATCGATATGGTGGGAAGGACCCTGGATGGTGGTCGGGGCAGAGGGATTTGACCCCCCGCCCCTCTGCTCCCAAAGCAGATGCGCTACCAGACTGCGCTATGCCCCGTTACCGGGCGTGCCCTTCAAGCACGGGTGGGTCCTAACCAAGCGCGGATGATACGTCCCCGTCGTGATGCAGGTCAATGGCACAGAAAAGCCTGATCAGTGCACGGCCGGGGCTTCACGCCTGGATAGCTGTAAAACCAGTCTGTCGGACAGGCCCTCGAAGCTGCCATTACTTAGTATCAGGATATTGTCACCCTCTTTGAGATCACCGAGCAGCCAGGTGATGATCTCATCCGTGGTAACACAAACCTTTGCAGGCGAACTCATTTGATCTGCCACCTCCCTGAGTGACCACTGGAGGTCCTCGGGCTCAAACAGCACGACACTGTCTGCATCATTGAATGCATCAGCAAGCTGGTCGACATGGGCTCCGAGGCGCATGGTGTTGGAACGGGGCTCAAACACCGTCACGATTCGCCCTCGCGGCTGCTGGTCCCGGAACGCCGAGATCGTGGCCATGATCGCAGTCGGGTGGTGTGCAAAGTCGTCGTACACACGAATACCATTGAATGTTCCCTTGTGCTCCAGGCGGCGTTTGACTCCTGAAAAGGATGCCAGGGCGCGCAGGGCTTCTGCAGGAGGAACCCCGACATGTTGAGCACCGGCCACTGCCGCGACGGCATTCGCTATGTTGTGTCTGCCGTACAATCCAAGGGTGCCCTCACCACTGGGCTTGCCCTTATGAACCAGGGAAAACCGGGAAGTTCGTATATCCACTTCATCTGCAAACCATGCAGCCGAGGGGTCACTGACCGAAAAAGACTCTGCAGGGGTCCAGCAGCCCATTTCGATCACGTCACGAATATTCTGATCATCGTGGCTGATGATCATGCGACCCTCATTAGGCATGATGCGCAGCAGATGATGAAACTGGCGCTTGACATCCTGGATCCCGTCAAAGATATCCGCGTGATCAAATTCCAGATTGTTCACGATCAGGGTATGCGGACAGTAGTGCAGGAATTTGGAGCGCTTGTCAAAAAATGCAGTGTCGTATTCGTCTGCTTCGATCACGAAGTACTTCGAGTTCCCGAGCCTCGAAGAAAATTCAAAATTCTCCGGTACACCGCCAATCAGGAAGCCGGGCTCGAGTCCGTGACATTCCAAAATCCAGGCCAGCATGCTGGAGACGGTGGTTTTGCCATGTGTTCCAGCAACCGCAAGTACCCAGCGGTTTTGCAGGACATGATCGTGTAACCAGGCCGGACCGGAGGTAAAGGCCAAGCGGTTGTTGAGCAGGTACTCGATCACCGCATTACCACGCGTCATGACATTGCCAACAATAATCTGGTCGGGCATTGGATAAAGATGATCGATGGAATAACCCTCCATGATTTCTATACCTGCCATTTCAAGCTGCGTGCTCATCGGCGGATAGGCATTGGTGTCCGAACCGGAGACCTCATGCCCCAATTGCCTTGCAATGATGGCGAGACTGCCCATGAACGTGCCGCCGATGCCAAGGATATGAATACGCATCAGGCGTGCATGTTCCCTGAAACAAACATCTCCAGCATCATGACTTGCAGCAGGGCATAGCCGACACTGATTGCGATGCCATAGCTCATGGCACACGATAGAGCCTTGCTGAAAATATGCCCGTACACGATGACGATCCACACAAAGAGCGCGAATGCTGTCAGGCCGAAAAACATCTCGGCTGTGTGCCCGAGTTTCAGGTACCTCATGGAGTAACTGGCAGGAAGTGAAATGATATTGATCAGGGTCACGGTCCCAAGCATGGCGCTGAAGGTCTGCAGGAATCGCTCCGGTCTTTTCAGCAGTAAAAGTCTCACAAACACGAATGAAAGAAACAATCCTGCGATACTCGTAAGCATGGCACCAGTGACATCGTAAACCATCGACCCGATCAGTATCGAGACTCCCAGACTAATGACAATTATGGTGGCGAGAAAAGCCAGTGAGCTCGGCAAAACATCCGGCCCTTCCCGCAAAAGGCATATGTTCAAAAATGTGGTTATCAGATTCGTCATGTTGAATTGGGTAACAATAGTACCGATGCCGGATCAATCCTGAGACTGCAGAAACCCGTAAATCCCACGCTTGGATGGCGCCAGCATCCAGTCACGAAGCAGATCAACCTCGGGCGAGCCCTGCAGGCTCTCGACTGATTCGCCCTGGCGTAAATGCCGGTAGGCCTGCTCCAGTTCGCGGTAACGCTTGCCTTTGATCCCGGCACGACGCAGGCCGATAGAATTCAACCGGTAATGGCGTACAGGATCACCACCCAGCAGACAATACGGCATGACATCCTTGCGCACGGGAGTGTATCCGGCCACCATGGACAATGTCCCGATACGTATGTGCTGATGGGTCCCCACATGGCCCCCCAGATTGGCCTTGTCGCCAATCTCGATATGACCGCTCAGTCCTACGTAGGCTGTTAAAACAACCTCATCACCCAGCTGACAGTCATGGGCAACATGTGAATAGCCCATCAGATAACAGCGGTTGCCGATACGCGTAGGCACGTCAGGGCGGGTGGAGCGGTGTACGGAACAGTTTTCCCGAAAGACATTCCCGTCCCCGATCTCAAGCCAGCTTTCCTCGCCTGAAAAAGAAAGATCCTGCGGCAGTCCGCCCAGTACCACCTGTGCATGCAGCTGGTTGTCGGCCCCCAATCGCACGTACGGATGGATTACACACTGGGGGCCAATTTCAGTGCCCGAATGTATGGTCACATGATCTTCCACCACACTATGGGGGCCCACGGTCACATGGGTATCAATTTCAGCCTTTGGGGAGACGACTGCTGTAGGGTGTATGTTTGGCAAGCCTGGGGACCGATTCTATTTGCTGAATGAGGCAGGTATACGGAAGTTCACTTATGGGTTTCCGGGCGATGTAACCGGCGGTGCGAGCCGACCCGAAACCAGTCGTATTCTAGCAGAATCCGGGTACATTCAGGGTCTCAAAGCTGATGATCCTGCAGCAAGGCAAGCAGGTTTTCCTCAGACAGGACTTCCACACCAAGAGAAAGCGCCTTGTCCACTTTTGACCCCGGGTTTTCTCCCGCGATTACTGCGGTGGTTTGTTTGGACACGCTGCCGGTTACTTTCGCGCCCAATGCCTTCAATTGCAGAGAAGCTTCCGTACGGCTGAAATTTTCAAGCTTGCCAGTCAAAACGAATGTTTGCCCATCAAGCAGTCTTTCCTTTGCCTCAGGTGTGGACTTTACCTCCCA
>JAPOQE010000040.1 GCA_026710875.1 Gammaproteobacteria bacterium
ATCACATTCGCACCCGGCTGGTAGTGACCTTAACCTCGTTAAAACATCATGTTCAGTATCGAGTGTATTGACCTTCTTGACAAGCTTATCAAGGGTTAACCATACGTAAAGCGCTGGTCTGAGAAAATCACTTGCTTCAACGTAGTTGTAAAAGATCACTTAAAATGTGATTTTATGCGTTTATATTATACTATTCAGTTGACCGAAAATTCTGTTAGTAGTATAGTCTATTTGTATTAAATCGCATAAGATGTGATTAAAGGTAAATGAAATATGAGCATACAGGAGATAACGATACCGCGGGGCAGAAGTAAACTCGTAGCTGTGGTCCGGCATGCACGTGACATTATTCAAATTGATGATGTTGTATCCGCGCTTTCCATAGGACGGACTGAGGCCACCAAGTTGCTCTCACGCTGGACTAGCCAGGGCTGGCTAAGGCGTGTTGGACCTGGGGCTTACGCCGCTGCTCAACTTGATTCGCTTGAAAGCGAACAGGTTCTGGATGATCCCTGGTTGCTGGTCCCGGCACTCTATGCGCCTGCCTATATCGGGGGATGGTCGGCTGCTGAATACTGGGACCTTACTGAACAGATGTTTCGGCAGATTCTTGTCCTGACTGCACAACCGGTGCGTGAAAAGCATCAAACTCGCCACGGGACACAGTTTATATTGAACCATATTCAGAAGCGGAAACTCTTCGGTACTAAACCGGTCTGGCGCAGCCGATCAAAGATTCTTGTGTCCGATGTTCACCGCACGATGATCGATCTTCTTGATGATCCCTCCATTGGCGGTGGCAGCCAACAGGTTGCCGATTGCCTGAGCAGCTATCTGAGGCGTGACGACCGGAATGACGAATTGTTAATTGACTATGCGGCAACTCTTGGAAATGGAGCAGTCTTCAAACGACTTGGTTTTCTTGCTGAAGAGAACTCTGATGCAGTGTCTTTAGCTGAAGTTTGCCGGGGGTATCTGACGAGTGGTAACGCAAAGCTTGACCCTTCGCTGGAATGCTCCCGCCTGATCTCGAGATGGCGTCTCTGGGTTCCTTCTGGTTGGGAGAAAGGGCGCTCTCATGATTGACAAGCGTGAGATCCTCGATAATGCGACTTCCTTGGGACTCACTCCACATGTGGTAGAGAAGGATTACGTTCTTGGCTGGTTGTTGTGGGGAATACATAATCATGAGGCCATTGATGAAAGTTGGTTGTTCAAAGGTGGTACTTGTCTGAAAAAATGTTTTTTTGAAACCTATCGGTTTTCGGAGGACCTTGATTTCACGCTCCTGGATCCATCGCATATTGATGAAGGATTCCTGAAAAAAGCATTCTAGAAAATCTGTGAACAACTTTATGAAGAGATCGGAGTAGAGTTTCCACCGGAAACTCAGAAATTCGAGGTTTATCAAAATCCGCGCAGCCAACAATCCTGTCAAGTCCGAATAGGCTATCGGGGTCCGGTGTCACCTCGAGGCCAAAACATACCACGGGTCAAGTTTGATCTCACAGCCGACGAACGTATTGTGCTAGCGCCTGTACAATCACAAGTCTTCCATCCGTACAGCGATACCCCTGAGGAAGGTATAGTAATCCGGTCTTATGCATATGAAGAGGCATTTGGCGAAAAAATCAGAGCGCTTGCTGAACGTGCACGACCAAGAGATTTGTACGATGTCATCAACTTGTTTCGCAATACCGAGGTGCTTCCTGCTGCCTCTGTAATACTCGATGTCCTTCGTCAGAAATGCGAGTTTAAGGGCATGGAACTTCCAGAACAGGCACAAATCGAACCACAGCGCCCTATGCTGGAGGGAAACTGGGCTCAGATGCTGGCGCACCAATTACCCTTTCTGCCACCGTTCGAAACATTCTGGGATGAGTTGCCAGTCTTTTTTAAATGGCTGCAACAAGGTACCTCACCACTGATTCCTGCCGCTTATGTCGTAGCCGCGGGTGAAGAAATAATCCGCGAACGCACAATGCATCTTCATATTTCCGGTAATACTCGGTCTTATCTGGAAATCATCCGCTTTGCGGCTTCGAACAGACTTTGTGTTGACCTCCACTATCAAGGGTCGACAAGACGAATCGAACCCTATTCACTTAGACGTACCAAGTCAGGAAATATCATCCTTCATGCTCACAATTTGGACAAAGACGAACACCGAGGCTATCGGGTAGATCGAATTCTTGGAGCTAATGTCACCAACCAGACCTTCAGACCCCGATTCTTAATCGAGTTAACACCTGCTGAACCTGTCAGAATCGCACCTACAGCCAATAAAACAATCTAACTCACTCAAACAGCATAAGGATAAAAGTGGCTATCCTTGTCATGGTCGATCCAGTGTCGTGCTTACCCAACCCATCACTTGCTTGGCGAATTGCGCCGACGCTTACCTATTCTGGAACGAGTTTTTTGGCACTTTGGCAAGGATACAATTCAGGTGCCAATCGAGTAAATACCAGGGTGATCATAAAGCTCACGATGTGGTATGTTCACTGACTCCTCATGTGCCTGTTTCCAAATGTAAAGGGAAGTGAAATGATCCTCGACTACAACAAGATTGATCCGGAGTTGCTGCCCGCGCTGGACCAGTTTCCAA
>JAPOQE010000041.1 GCA_026710875.1 Gammaproteobacteria bacterium
GTAATGTAAAGTATCAAACCCAGAGCAGGCTTCTGCAAGAAATGCGGGATACAGATAAACCCGTCTACCTCCACTTCGAGCATGCATTTGAAATTGCCAGGGGGATCAAGCGAGGGTAAGCGAATTTATCTGGTTGTCGGCACATCGGGTCGGGCTATTGCACAAGCCCTGAAAGCAAGTGGGAACTCTGTCGCAGTTGTTGACGGCTTTGCGGATGTGGATACCCGTGCGTCATCAGTTTTCTGTCGCAAGGTCCCGCGTACGGAATTTGGTCTAGATGAAAAGGAAGCTGTACGTGCCATAGGCCAGTTACAAGATGAGCACTGCTTCGAAGGTGTGTTCTACAATTCGGCAGTGGAGTCTGCCCCCCGCCTGCTGGACGCGATCGGGGACTGCAAGGTCATCGGTAATTCGAGCGCGGTACTTCGCAGATGCAAGGACCCAGAAATATTTTTTTCGACACTGGACGAGTATTC
Source organism: Gammaproteobacteria bacterium (assembly GCA_026710875.1). Taxonomy (GTDB): domain Bacteria; phylum Pseudomonadota; class Gammaproteobacteria; order UBA4575; family UBA4575; genus WTFY01. Next base: position 477 of record JAPOQE010000041.1, read on the forward strand.
AGTTCGCTATCCGGAAGTATGCTTCTCACAGGTTGTGGAAGATCATCATTTATGGATTCAAAAAAGTCCGAATAGTGCAGGAGGGATAGGCATCATCCCCTTAGCAGGAGAGACCAGGCGAGATCCCTCCGTTTACTTGCAGAGATATATGAAGGGCCTTGATTTTTCCCTGACATTTCTGGCAGATGGCGAAAACATTAAAGCGCTTGGTTTTAACACACTGTGGCATCGCGCGTGCGACTCAGGCAGGCCATATGTGTATGAAGGGGCCGTTAACCAAGTTGCACTTGGCCCGGAACAAAAACGCACGGCACTCGACTATGCCGCACTTCTCGCACGTGCATTTCATTTGGTTGGCCTGAATAGTATCGATTTTATCCTTTCTGAGGACGATGTGTATGTGCTGGAGATCAATCCACGTATTCCGTCCACATTTGATCTGTACGAGACCCGCCAAGGCAAACTGATCCAGGCACATATGGATGCCTGCATGCATGGTAAACTCGCCCGGCTACCATGTGAATGGCCGCTTCGGGCGCACGCGCTTGTCTATGCCCCTGAGTCCGTGCAAGTACCTGCCAGCTTAAAATGGCCCTTGTGGACAGCAGACCGGCCGCATCCTGAAGAAATTATTCAGAAAAACGAGCCCGTATGCAGTGTTTTTGCGGGTGGCAAAAACATGAGCCAAGTGCGCTCAATGATCAGGGCGCGTATGCAAAAGATACTGCATGATCTTTTGCAAGACGGTAGTTAAATAGACGTATAACTTTCTAACAAGGGAATAAGTGATGCAAAAAGTAAGTGTTAATCAGCTGGCCAAGCCGCTGGTTCAGGAACTCGTAGACAGGCATGCTGCCCTCAGAGTCGGATTGGGCAAGTTCAGCAATGGTGCCAGATACATTGATGCCGGTATCGATAGCAGGGGAGGGTTAGAAGCGGGACGTCTCATTGGTGAGATCTGTATGGGTGGCTTGGGCAAGGTAACTCTCTATCACGCGACGGCAGCAAGTGACTGGCCGTTATCATTGCATGTTCATACCTCCAGTCCAGTGCTTGCATGCCTTGCAAGTCAGTATGCAGGCTGGAGCTTGTCGCATGAAAAATTTCATGCACTGGGTTCTGGCCCAGGTCGGGCTATCGCATTGAGAGAATCCCTGTTTGAAGAGCTGGATTACAGTGATACCTGTGATCATGCAACGTTCGTGCTTGAGGTGGATCAGGTTCCTCCTGTTGCGTTGATTGACCGCGTAGCAGATGTATGCAACTTGCCACCCGATGCCCTGACCTTTGTGTTGACTCCGACCAGTTCCATAGCGGGTATGGTGCAAATCGTGTCCAGAGTGCTGGAAGTGGCGATGCACAAAACCCATACGTTGAAGTTCCCACTGGACAATATTCTGGATGGTTCAGCAAGTGCGCCGTTGTCTCCACCAGCACCTGATTTTGTTACTGCCATGGAGCGTACCAATACAGCTATTCTATTTGCCGGAAGGGTTCATCTCTTTGTGAGCGGCGATGATGCAAGTGCAGAAAAACTGGCAAAGGAACTTCCTTCAAGTTCATCACCGGATTATGGCAAGCCGTTTTCTCAAGTACTCAAAGACTGCGGCAACGATTTTTTCAAGATCGATCCAATGCTGTTTGGCCCTGCTTCGGTTGTTGTTACCGCCGTTGAAAGTGGCAGGACATTCAGAGGTGGACACTTGGCGCCTGACTTGCTGTCTGCATCCTTTTCATGAACCATGTCGCGCCACATTGCAATTTTCACAGATGACCCGGGCTGGCATGGGAAAGAGCTGCACAAGGCATTTAACGCCAGAGGTTATCGTTGCACAAATGTTTCCCTGACAGACTGTTATTTCAGAACAGACCCGGGAACGACTTGTCTGGTCATCCCCGGTTTTGAGGGAACGTTGCCAGATGGCGTATTTGTGCGAGGCGTTCCGGGTGGAACCTTGGAAGAAGTTGTCTTTTATCTTGATGTCCTGCATGCATTACGTGAACTGAATGTCTTTGTATACAATGATGCGCGAGCTATTGAGCGTAGCGTTGACAAGGGTATGACAAGCTTCCTTTTGAACCAGGCCGGTCTGGCGACACCCCCGACATGGGTTGGAAACCATGTACATCAGGCCTATACCTTTATACGTCAACAGCAAGACCGGGGCTGCAAGATCGTCATCAAGCCTCTGTTTGGCTCGCAGGGGAAAGGCTTGCAGTTGATCACGGGGCCCCGGGATATGACGGATTTTACGTTGTATAACCGGGTCTACTATCTACAGAGGTACATTGAGACGGGTATCAATGATGCCCATGACTGGCGCTTGTTTGTCATTGGTGGACAGGTCGTGGCAGCTATGAAGAGGCAGTCCGACCACTGGATTACAAATGTCTCGGCTGGGGGTAGATGTTATCCGGCAGCATTGGATGATGCGTTTGTCGAAATTGCCTGTGCCGCTGTACGCGCTGTTCGCATGCAGTATGGTGGCGTGGATGTCCTGTCCGATCGAGAAGGTAAATTATGGGTCACCGAGGTCAATAGCATTCCAGCATGGCGAGGCCTGCAGCGTGTCAGTGGGGTAATTTTCGCGGAACAGCTGGTAGCAAATTTTCTGGATTGTCTGCAGGAGTACCCGGGAGTCGAACAAGCCATATGAAATCAAGGGCTTACAATTTGGAATGCCCGCTGTATTCACTTAAAAAGCCTGTATAAATCCACACAATGCGAGATCCTGTTGCAAATTCAGAGTTGATCGACCTGTATACGCATGCGTGTTGGATAGACATCCAGGCCCTGAAACCGGGAAATACCAGCATTTACTCGGATACTTCCTCACCAGGGGTCGGGGATTTCCTGGAAAGTGCTAAAGCAAGTGCCCCACCTTTGGTGCGTCCTGACCTTACACTAGGCAACCGAATCCTGCAGGCAGTACAGGCCACACACAAGGCTGTAGGGACGAATACGAATCTTGGAATCATTTTACTTATAGCGCCATTAATCCATGCATGGCTAGCGCGTACAGATACAACGCTTGAAGTGAAATTAGGTGAGGTACTGGCGCATTCTTCAGTACAGGATACAAAATATGTTTTTCAGGCTATCCGTGCTGCACGGCCAGGAGGTTTGGGGCGTGCTGATGAGCAGGATGTGTATGAAGAACCTACTGTAAGCCTATTGAATGCAATGGAATTATCATCGTCAAAAGATCTAATTGCTCACCAGTATTCGAGTAATTTTCATGATATTTTTCATTTTGGCATGCCGTACTATCGATCCTTGTTGGCGCGCTGGGATGATGAATGCTGGGCTGCCTCTGGAGTCTACCTGGCATTCCTTGCACGGTATCCTGACAGTCTGGTTGCAAGAAAATATGGCATGTTAAAAGCACGCGAAATAAGTGATATGATCACCCCACTTGAAAAGGAATTCTGCCGTTCAGATTCGCCAGTCAGGTTCAAGTCACGGCTTCTTGAAATTGACAGCTGTCTCAAGCGTGACCGAATCAACCCGGGAACGACTGCGGACCTTACGGTAGCGAGTATCTTTGCAGAGGGACTGGGGATGCTGTGAAGCATCTCATAGTGCTGTGTTAGCACAACCGCATACCCCAAAAGGATTAGGGTGGGCAGACTGTCTGCAGCTTGTCGACAACTAAAAATAGAACAGGAGAATGAAATAATGGCATTAATTAACCGAGTAATGGTCGGGGAATCACTCGTTAACGATAACGATCCTTCCGGCACCATGGCAGAGATTGCACATATTGACTTGCTGGTAGGCCCCCGCGGGTCAGCTGTTGAATCTGCCTTTTGCAATGGTCTGGTAAACAATAAGGATGGTTTCACTACCTTATTGGCAGTGGTAGCCCCTAACTTGCCTTGTAAGCCCAACACCATGATGTTTAATAAAGTGACCATCAAGGGTGCCGGCCAAGCGGTTCAAATGTTTGGGCCTGCTCAGGCGGCTGTGGCAAAAGCTGTTGCGGATAGTGTTGCTGATGGCACGATACCTGCTGACGAAGCAGATGACGTATTCATCTGCGTTGGCGTATTCATCCACTGGGAAGCCAAAAGTGATGAAGCCATTTATGAAAACAACTACAAGGCTACAAAAGAATCACTGGAACGTGCGCTTAAGGACGAGCCGAAAGCTTCCGATGTCGTAGCCCAGAAAGATAGCGCAGCACACCCGTTCAAGGGATTCTGATTGCCTATCAAGCTCAGCTGTAAAAATGCCCCGCATCTGCGGGGCATTTTTTTGCAGTACCTGTCATAGTCCAGTCTATTCAGAGCGGCGACCCACCGAGGGGCCGGCTGAACTGGAAATCACTGGCAGAAAGACAGCAAGTCCTCGCTGTTGATTGCTTGTTCATGCAGCGCAGTTGCCAGCAATGCGCCGGCTGCACCCAATGTTTTTAGTCTCATCAGGTCAGCCGGGGAGTTGATCCCGCCACCGTAGTAGATATTGTACTGGTCAAACAGGTTTTCAGTGCCCAATTCATGCGGAAAGGCTACACCGTTATTTGTGCCAACCTGATCGAGATTGAGGATGATGACATCCAGGGGCCACAAGTCCTTGCTTTGCATGATTTTCGGTGTGCCTAAAATACCACCGGCCCGGTAATCCACAGAGAGTATGAAAGGATGACCGGGATAACCCGTCATCAGGGAAGCCAGCGCAAATGCCGAATTGGCAGACTCAGTAGACAAGACGATACGCAGCGAGCACGTGCTCTGGTTCTCCAGGTAATGGCTGACCAGCGAGAGTCCGCTGTCTAGCCAGATTTCAAGTTCAGGGTGCTCGAGACAGAGTGCCTGAATGGTGCTTCTGTTATCCCCTCGTTGTTCTATAGCGTCCAGGTCTGCCACGTACAGTGTGCGGAATGGATAAAGCTCAAGATAGCCGCGCACGATTTCTGCAGGATGCGAAGAAGAGCATAAGGAGGATTGTATTGGCCTATAATGCTTGCGATTTCCCTTTTTTGCATGCACGACCTGCCCTTTGGAGAGGTCCAGCACTGGAATGATCTGCATCATATGTCGATGAATATCCTGATTTTCGAGTATATCACTGGCGGAGGCTTGGCCGACCAGCCGTTACCCGCTTCGCTTGCAAAAGAGGGAGACATGATACTGTCCGCAGCGGTCAATGACTTTAATGTATTGCCTGGCTGCAATGTTTTTGTCCTCAGGGACCACCGCCTCAACAGCAGTGTACCGGGGGCTCACACAGTCATTGTCGAACCAGATGATTCCTATGGCAATAAGCTGGAGGCATTCGCCGATAAGGTACATTCAATGCTGATCATTGCACCGGAAAACGATGATATTTTGTGCGCACTGTGCAAAAGGTACTCGGAGCAGTCCTTTGAATTGTTAAATTCCGAACTGCAAACGATCAAGTTGACAAGTCACAAGTTTGCGACGTACCAATATTTGCTTGCCCATAATATTCCACAGATTCCAACCTGCCTGGCCGCCGATATCGGGTCTTTGGAAGGTGAACAATTTGTAATGAAACCAGAAGATGGGGTGGGCTGTGCAAACACCTACCTACTTGCGGGCCGGCTCGAGTTGCAAGCTGCAGCCTCCTGCTCCGAAAACGGGCGAAATATATTTCAGCCGTATATCAAGGGTATCCATGCCAGCCTGAGTCTGCTGTGCTGGGAGGGCGCATGCCACGTATTGAGTTGTAATGAGCAACGGGTGCAGGAAGAGGGCGAGTTTTTGCGGTGGACAGGTTGTATCGTCGGTGCGTTCGAGAACCGGCTATTCACAAACTTTGCCAGCCAGATAGTGCAGGCGCTACCGGGATTGCGTGGGTACATTGGTGTGGATGTGATCATCACGGAAAATGAAATTTTACTGGTGGAGATCAACCCCAGGCTGACTACTTCGTATGTCGGTCTTGGGGCTGCTCTTGGTATCAATCCTGCACAACTGATCGTGCAATGTTTTACCGATCAAAAGCTGCCTGAAACTGTCCCCGCCTGCCAGTTCCCGATTGAAGTGAACCTTGAGGAAGGTTATGCCTGCTGAGAGCGTGACAGGATGGGATGTCGGAGGCGCTCACCTCAAGGTGGCTCAAGCGACTGGAGCCCGCCAGATATCCGGGGTGGTTCAGGTGCCCTGTCAATTGTGGCGTGGTTTGGACCAACTGCATGCCTCGATAGATCTGGTCCAGGAGCAAATTGAATTTGTGCACTCCATGCTTGCAATTACCATGACGGGAGAACTCGTCGATTACTTCAATAGCCGTGCTGAGGGTATCTGCAGGATTGCTGAAATCATTGGGCAAAGGTTTAGTGACAGGGAAATTGTCTATTTTGCCGGAACCAATGGCCTGGTACCTGCCCACGAACTGGACAACCAGTCTGTACAGGTAGCTTCTGCCAACTGGCTGGCCAGTGGAGAATTTGTTTCGACGCAGCTGAAAGACGCGCTGGTAATTGATGTCGGCAGTACTTCAACAGATGTTATCGGTATCCGGGACCACAAGGTGGTAAACGAAGGTTACACGGATTCAGAAAGACTCCATGCGCGAGAACTCGTGTATTGCGGCGTTGTCAGAACACCGGTATTTGCACTGTGCGATGCTGCCCCGGTGGGCGACTATATGATCCCCCCCATGAATGAATATTTTGCAAGTTCCGCAGACCTGTACAGGATTACCGGAGAACTCCCTGCACATGCAGATACAGGTGAAACGCCAGATGGACGGGGCAAGGACAAAATGTCGAGTGTAATCCGGCTGGCAAGGATCTTTGGCTACGATGCAAACAAAGATCGATTGGACATGTGGGAGGCAGTAGCTTCCTATGTGCGTGAACAGCAACTTCAGGTCATCCTGAATGCCAGCCGCAAACAGATGTTAAGGATTGGACTATCTCTGGAAGCTCCGGTTGTCGGTGCCGGAGTGGGACGGTTTCTAGCTCAAGACATATCCCGGCGCCTGAATCGAGAATATATCGATGTGGCAGATCTGTTCGAGCATGAAAATACTAAGGCTGGAGTGCGCGTCGGAGATTGTTTGCCGGCCGTCTCGCTCGCATGCCTGGGTTACCGGAGATACTGCATATGACTGACCTTTCATTTGCAGATCTTCCGTACCATGAGGATAGTGCCTTGCTTTTTGACAAGATTGCGGACGAACCCTGGTCTGTTTTCATAGACAGTGGCCTGACCCCGGGGATACAGGGCCGCTACGACATATTGGCGGCAAGGCCCGAGGTCTGCATCACTACACAAGATCGAAAGACAAAAATTCAGACGTACTCCCAATCATACACAGTCCCTGACAGTCCTTTCACCGTGCTAAGTGAGTTGCTCTCGGCCTCCCGGCAGAGCCTACCTGATCTCCCCTTTGCCGGGGGTGCCATTGGGTTTCTCAGCTATGACTTGTGCCGTTACATGGAAAAGATTCCCGTAATTGCAAAAGATGATGTGGGTGTCCCGGATATGGTCATGGGAATTTATTCCTGGATGGTAGTTGTTGATCATAAGAAAAAGAGAGCTGTGCTTGTCGGGGATCGCTCACGTACAAGGGCATATCGGGATTGGGATGAATTGGTCAAGCTTTTTGCAGCACCCTCTACGCATGGTAAGTACCGGGAATTCAGGGTGAACACGCAGGCTGCTTCCAACATGACACGAGAAGATTACATGCGGGCATTTGGACAGATAAAGGATTACATCCTGCAAGGTGATTGCTACCAGGTGAATTTGGCACAGCGATTTGTTGCAGACGTTGAAGGGGACCCCTGGGCAGCCTACCGGACCCTGCGGAAAATGAACCCCTCTCCTTTCGGTGCATACATGAACTACCCCGATCTCCAGGTGTTAAGTAACTCACCGGAGCAATTTCTGTCGGTACGGGGAAATACGGTCAAGACAAAGCCCGTCAAGGGTACAAGGCCACGTTCTTCTGATCCGCTTAAGGACCGCCACCTGGCTCTGGAACTTGCTGAGAGTCTGAAGGACCAGGCGGAAAATCTGATGATTGTCGATTTGATGCGAAATGACATCAGTAAGAACTGTGCACTTGGCTCGGTGCAGGTGCCTAAATTATTCGATATAGAGAGCTTTCCGAATGTGCACCACATGGTAAGCACCATTACCGGAAAGCTGCCTGAACAGCGATCCGCACTGGATTTGTTGCGTGGTTGTTTCCCCGGAGGTTCCATTACCGGTGCGCCGAAAATTCGTTCAATGGAAATTATTGAAGAGTTGGAACCCCATCGCAGGGGAGTTTATTGTGGTTCGATTGGATATATTGGGTTTGATGGAAATATGGATATGAATATAGCTATCCGTACGATTCTGCACAGGCAGCAGAAAATGTACTTTTTTGCAGGGGGTGGGATCGTGCAGGATTCAAATGCCCGCGCGGAGTATCAGGAGACTTTTGACAAGGCGGCAGCCATGATGCGTTTGCTGGAAGAATACAGTGCCGATGCCGTGGGTCATTAAGATTGGAGGCAGCTTGTATGGCAGTAAATTCCTCGAGGGATGGCTCACTACGTTGCGCGAGCATGGTTCCACCCATCAACTGGTAGTTGTGCCAGGTGGTGGTCCTTTTGCGGACCTTGTCCGTGAAGCTGGTCGACAGTTCGATCTCGACGAAGCACACGCCCATCATATGGCGGTACTTGCCATGCAGCAGTTTGGATACCTGATGGCATCCCTATGTCCAGGACTCTGTCTTGCAAGCAGCAGGGAACAGGTTCAGGCCTGCTGGTATTCCGGCAAGACCGCGATTTGGGAGCCTTATTCCATGGTCAGCCAGCATTGCAGACTACAGAAAAGCTGGGATGTCACTTCTGATAGCCTGGCTGCCTGGCTGGCTGGGTATTTATCTGTCGATCAGATGTTGTTTGTAAAATCATCTCCACTGACACTTTCGCAGATGTCTGTGGATCAATTACTAAAGGGTGGCTGCATTGATCCGGTTTTACCAGGACTACTGGCTGATACTAAAATATCTGCCAGCTTCATGCATAAATCGAAGGCAGATGAGCTTGGAGAATTACTGGCTGCCTTTTGAATCTGAAATTTTGCATCGACACACATACCCATGTATAAAACTGCAAATAGATAAATTAAGATAATGTTACAGTCCTCGGCCAGCCTTCTCTCGCGCATCGTCACGAACTATCCCTACACGGTGATACTTGTCGTGCTTGCCCTGATTGCTTCAACTGTCCCGTACGTCAAAAATCTGGATATCGACTCCAGTGCGGATTCGATGATGCTTGAGAGTGATCCGGATCTCGAATACTACCGCAATGTGCACCGTCACTATGGGACGGACGAATTTTTGGTTGTCGGTTACAAGCCCCATGCAGAGATGTTGAATGAGGAAACACTCCTGCTGATTGATGGGCTTGTGAAGAAGTTTGAGAAGCTTGAGCGCGTCGAGTCGGTTACTTCAATCACTAACATACCGTTGCTCATGCAGCCGATCAGGGACGAAGCAACCGGTAGCATAGACTATCCCAACCTGCTCACACCACAGGTCGACATCGACAAGGCAATTGAGGAGCTCACCACAAGCTCCATCTATCTGGATAACCTGGTAAACCAGAGCCTGGGTTTGACAGCAATCCACATAGGCTTTGAAAAACATCAGGAGCTGTGGGACTTGCTGGAGCAAAAGTACGTGCTTTTGCAAAAATATGATGATGGCTCAATCACCGAGACAGAAATAGCCGAACTGGACTCAGTCCGAACAGATATTCGGATACAAAGGAAATTAAGTAACGAGCATTACAGGGATGTTCTGATTTCTATGCGTGCTGAACTTTCAAGTTTGAGCGATACAGGCCAGTTTTATCTGGCAGGTGCACCGCTGGTTAACAATGACATGAAGGACTTCGTACAAAGGGATTTGGCGACCTTTGGTTCAGCCATTGCTGCCATCATGATTATTGTGCTGTTTATTTTTTTCAGAAACCCGGTCTGGGTGTTTCTGGCATTGATATGTGCTGTGCTGAGTGTAGTGCTAGTTTCAGGCGTGATAGGGCTCATGGACTATCAGTTGACTGTGGTCTCATCAAACTTTGTAGCCTTGTTGCTCATTTTCTCGATTGCCTTATCCATCCATGTGATCATCCGCTACCAGGAAATCCAGTCCCTGAATCCACACGCTACTACCAAGGAAAATACCAGGACAGCCGTTACACAAATTATCACTCCCTGCCTTTATATGGTACTGACTACCGTCATTGCCTTTTTCTCGCTTACGGTCAGTGACATACGCCCGGTGATCACCTTTGGTCACATTATGATCCTGGGCCTTATCTGTGCATTCACGCTCACTTTCACAGTTTTGCCTGCGCTGATCACGTTATTCAAACCGAAGCCTCGAAATGTTCAGAAAGACACCTCTTCAGTAATCCTTGCGCGAGTGCTGGGATTGGTTCTCGGATACAAGACGATTGCAGTGACTGTGCTGCTTGGCATGTTCCTGTTCAGTTTGGCAGGAATCAATCAGCTGACGGTGGAAAACAGGTTTATCGATTATTTCAAGAAGTCCACGGACATCTACCAGGGGTTGGCTGTGATCGATCAGGAACTGGGAGGAATTTCCCCGTTGGAGATCATCCTGGATGCCACGAGAGAGGAGCCTGCAGCGGAGATGGGAATAGATGACGAGGATGACGAATTTGATGACTACCTTGCTGACCTTGAAGACACCCAGAATGATTTTACTGCTACGAGCTACTGGTACAACAGAATCGGGATTCGGAAGATCAACAAGATACATGAATATCTCGAGGGGTTACCAGAGATCGGCAAGGTCCTGTCTCTTTCCAGTATCGAGGAGGTCATGCGGATGGTTAACAAGGGGGAGGAGCTTGAGGACTTTCATCTATCCATGATCTACTCGAAGGTACCGGAAGATGTGAAACAGGCCATGATTTCGCCTTATGTCTCAGATGACGGAAATCAGGCAAGAATACTTGCACGTGTCAGGGATTCGGATCCAAATCTTGTCAGGAATGACTTGCTGAACAAGATTCGTTCTGACATTTCCGCGAACTTCGTCAGGGATAACGAGCAGTTCACGCTCACCGGTATCAGTGTGCTGTACAACAACGTCCTGCAGAGCCTGTTTCGCTCTCAAATTCTGACCTTGGGTACGGTATTCGCCTGTATTCTGGTCGTACTGACATTCTTGTTTCGAAGTCTCAAGCTCGCATTGATTGGTGCCTTGCCCAACATGTTTACGGTGCTTTTCGTTTTGGGTCTGATCGGTATGTCAGGGATTCCACTGGATATTATGACGATCACCACTGCGGCCATTACCGTTGGCGTGGGTGTTGATTATGCAATTCACTATATTCATCGCTACAAGAAAGAATGTGCGAAGAAGAGCAGTAACTATGAAGCCATACGTACAGCACAAACTACGGCCGGTAAAGCGCTGTATTTCACTTCCATCACCATTGCACTGGGGTTCGTAATACTGGTCCTGTCCAGTTTTTTCCCCTCGATTTACTTTGGCATGCTGACCAGCATCGCCATGCTTATTTCCCTGTTTGCAACGTTCAGCGTGATTCCCTTGTTACTTGAGACCACGGCTCCTGCCAGCTCTCATGAGGAGCTGGTTCGCTTGTAGAGACCATCCTGAAGGGCGGGGATGGCATTTCTGATTCCCCGAATGGCATCCTTGTCAATGCAACCAACTCTTTCCCTGTCCGAACAAAGTGCTGTACGGAATCCGATATAATCCGGAGAGGCTTTGAGCAGCGTTGGAACATCCTCAATTGACAATGAACCTGCCAGCCCTGTGAGCAGGCCAGCTTGTCTGGAACGGTTCACGAAATACTCAAGCTGGAAGATATTTTGGTGCTTGAGCAGGCTTCCTGAGCTTTTGCCTGCAGTATCCAGCATGATGCCTTTCAGGCTGGATGACTTCACGCCACGGATGACATCATCGATGTCGAATACGGTATCCGCAAACAAAACTGCAATGATTGCCACGCCTTTTCGAGCACAGGAAATCAAACCGGGCATGCAGTCATCGATATGCTGCTGAGTGAACATACCTACCTTCACATAATCAACTCCGGTTTCAGAGGTTTTCATCACCTGATCCTCAATGACGGGAGGGTCGGCAGGCAGGTCACCAATGGTGGCGCTGATCAGACATTTTTCCCATAGACTGTCAACGATGCGGTGCACAGTACTCAGGGGAACAGCACCTAGTGCACCATGGCGCGGTTCTTTGATGTCAACAATATCTGTGCCCCCCCGACAGACCATCTCCGCCTCCTTCAGGTTCCGGACGCTTGCGAGCATACCTGTCATTGCAGATTCTCCTTGTTTGAAATCTGGAAACTGTCCACTTTTTCCATGAGCCAGCCCCAGGCTTCCGTCTCCCGAGGGCCGGCGGTCTTGTCCACGCAGATCTTCAAATATTCGATTTGTTGATGGATCTTTGCCAGCGGTAGCATATGCAATCGACTGACCAGGATCGCAAGTTCAATGACTGCTGACTGGGCACGATTATAGCCATAATAAGGGCCATGTATTTCCTCATGCACGGTCTTGCAGAAAAATTTTGGACGAACCGGGTCATCGATTTTGTCGGTGACCTCAAGTTCTGTATGGGCCAGACAATTTTCCAGGCGCATCCCCTCGATGACCTCGGTACTGCATGTTGGCCAGTCACTACGGCCCGTCAGGCAACCGGCATAGATACGTACGTCATCTGTGTAATTAAGCGTTGCAGTCCCGTGTCTTTCCAGGTTATCCAGAGTGGATGACGGCTTAAATGGCAGAATGACAAGGCTTCCCTTGTCGTCGTGAATCCCCATGGGAGCAATGTGGGTACTGCCATTTTCCCTGACCGTGGTAACAATGCATTCCCTGATGAATGGCATGCTAGTTTTTCCTCCCCTGTTTCAGTTTGGCCTTACGAGCCTTACGGGTGTGCATGGTTGAGCCCGCCGGCTTGTACTGACTGAGATCTTCAGCTTCCTTACGGGTGGCCACCCCCCAGTCAAGTTCTTCATCCTGTTCGTATCTTTTTCCAAGTTGCCATGCAATCTGGGCACGTGCATGCTCGACCCCGAGGTAGAATGCATGCCCACTGTCGTCCCCAATCTCAAGGTGCGGGTAGATTTCATAGGGATCAGTGGTGGTCTGTATGCCGTCGCGATTGTAGGTATGTATGCCTGCAGCGCTGACCTGTACCCGGTAGTTTGGATCCTTGATCTGCTCGGCAAATTCCTTGATTTCCTCAGCCGTATAGGGGAACGGTGCGCATTCATGCAGGCCCATGAGGCCGTTGTCGTAACCCTTGGGTGGAACATTGTCGATTTTGGAGGCATGCATGATGCGCCGTGCAAGGTCTGCTTCACGTACCGCATGCCGGCAGTGCTCACTTACTTCTGTGACCAGAAGATGCTGAATTCCAAGCTCAGACATGATGCCAGCCAATAGTGCATTGGTGCCTGCTGAGTCTGCATGCGTAAGTTCCGTCAGATTTCCTATACCCA
>JAPOQE010000042.1 GCA_026710875.1 Gammaproteobacteria bacterium
ATCGGTGCGGGTCTGCTGTTCCTGACCCTGTTTGGCTTCTTATCCGTACTTGGTGGTGTTGCCTTGTGGATTCTGTTCGTGCCCTTGGCATTGCTCAACGCATCTGAATTCCGAATTCATTTCATAAGCAAGCCGATGTTTGCATACGTCCGCAAAGTCCTGCCGGCAATATCCGATACCGAGCGTGAGGCCGTCGAAGCGGGCACTTCATGGTGGGAGGCTGAATTATTTCAGGGCAACCCTGATTGGCAAAAATTGCTGTCTCACAAGACCTCGGAGCTTTCCGAGGAAGAGCAGGCCTTCCTGGAGGGGCCTGTAGACGAGTTTTGTCAAATGATAGATGACTGGGAAATGACAAGTCAGCTGAACGATCTTCCGGCAGAGGCTTGGGAATTCCTGAAGGAAAAGAAATTTTTTGGAATGATCATACCCAAGAAATATGGGGGCCTTGAATTCTCCGCGATTGCACATTCATCTATCGTCATGAAAATTGTGACCCGCAGCAGCAGTGCGGCGGTCACTGTAATGGTACCTAATTCACTCGGTCCCGCTGAGCTTTTAATGCGTTATGGCACCGAGGAGCAGAAGAGCTATTACTTGCCCCGACTGGCCATAGGAAAGGAGATCCCGTGTTTTGCCCTGACAGGTCCTGATGCCGGTTCCGATGCAGGCGCGATACCGGATACGGGCATTGTGTGTCGAGGCATGTTTGAAGGAAAAGAGGTTTTGGGTTTGCGTTTGAACTGGGCGAAACGCTATATCACATTGGGGCCCGTAGCTACCGTATTGGGGCTAGCGTTTAAAGCCTACGACCCCGACGGCCTCCTCGGAAATTGTGAAAATCTCGGGATTACCTGTGCCCTGGTCCCTACCAGCACACCCGGGGTGAGCATTGGTACTCGGCATAACCCGCTCAATGCATCCATTCAGAATGGTCCGAATTGGGGGAAAGATGTATTTATCCCTATCGATTGGGTCATCGGCGGGCAGGATCAGATTGGAAAAGGATGGCGCATGCTTGTCGAGTGCCTCTCTGTCGGGCGTGGTATTTCTCTGCCCGCCCTGAGTGCAGGCGCCGGGAAGTTTGTCAGCCATATGACGGGCGCCTACACACGCACACGCAAGCAATTTGGAATTCCAATTGGCAAGTTTGAGGGTGTCGAAGAGGCTCTCGGCAGGATAGGGGGATTGACCTACATGATGGAATCCGGGCGGCGGCTGACAGCTTCAGCCATTGACCATGGTGAAAAACCGTCCGTAGCGACAGCCATTCTTAAATACTTTAATACCGAAAGCATGCGCCGGGTGATCAATGATGCCATGGATGTGCATGGAGGCCGTGGGATTTGCCTTGGACCAAGCAACTATCTTGCGCAAATTTATCAGTCCATACCGATGAGCATTACAGTCGAAGGCTCGAATATCCTCGTCCGCAGCCTGATAATTTTTGGCCAGGGTGTAATGCGCTGCCATCCTCACCTTATGGCTGAAATGAATGCCGTGTCAGACCCCGATCGAGAGGCAGGACTCAAGGAATTTGACGAGGCCTTGTTTAGCCATCTGGGCTACACCGTTCGCAATGGCGCAAGGTCCTTCCTCTATGGCATGACCCGGAGCCGGCTGGCTCCATGCCCCGTGCAGGGGCCTACCCAAGGGTACTTCAAGCGTCTCGCAAGGGTCAGCGCAAGTTATGCATTTGTCTCGGATTTTGCCCTGCTGTTTTTGGGCGGGAATCTGAAAAGGAAGGAGAAGCTTTCCGGTCGTTTTGCAGATATTCTCAGCTACATGTACCTGTGTTCAGCAGTGCTCAAGCAGTACCAGGATACAGGGAGGCCGGTTGCAGATCTCCCACTGGTTGAGTGGAGTGCAAGATACTGTCTCTATCATGCCCAGCACGCACTGGATGAAGTCCTGAGGAACTTTCCCTCAAAGGTGGCAGGACAACTTTTGCGTATCATCGTATTCCCCACGGGACGAAGCCTGCACTACCCGAATGATACGGCTGGGCAGCGGGTCGCGACACTTCTCATTGAGCCTTCTGCAGCTCGGGACCGCCTCACTGAGGGCATATTCAAGAGCGTTGACCCTCAAGATGCAACCGCTCGGGTGGAGCATGCATGGCATGCGGTCATTGCAGCCGAGGAGGCAGAACGCAAGCTTAAAAAAGCAGGCATTTCTCCCCCGGAGAAGGGCAGGTCAGAGGACTGGCTGGGCAATGCCGTCACCCAAGGTGTACTTACTGACCGCGAAGCCGTACTGGTGGAAGAGGCCTACGCCGCCACCCAGCTTGCAATTGCCGTAGACGACTTTGCCGGCGAAAAGAAGCCACACGCGTCAGGACCTAGTGCGGTGGAAAAAACGGACGAGCCCGTCAAAGAAGCGGGTAGCAGCGAAACAGATGAAAGCGTGCCCGTATGAGTCGTTCTTATTGGCTTGCGCCCGGTAATCAGGATGGGTAGACCTTTTTTGCTGTACGCCCCTGTCGCTGTATTCAGCCTTCTAGTGATCGCATTCCAGGCACAGGCTGGCCCTGGCTGGTATGTCGGTAGTGAATTGGGAGTGACACTGGGCTCGTCGCTGGATACCGTTGGATCCAGCAATGACCGGGCAAGTGTGTGTGACGAGTATATCAATCCTCTTTTCAAATACGTCGAGAGCACGCAGGGTTACGAAAATACCAATTGCACGGGGCCTGATCGCGGTGTAGGCGATGACTGGCAGAATTCGTTCGGTTCCGGTGAAGGAATTCAGTTTGGGCTCACACTGGGCTACAGAGGTGTTTCAGGGAGCAGCTTTCGCGCTGAGCTGGAGTACTTTTACCGTGATGCTGGCTATGATGAGACCTCCGCGGTGCCGGGTGCGGGTGGCGCAAGCGGTGATAAGCTTGCACAGGAAATTGTGACCGCGAATGAACACATTGGCAGCGTTACTTCACATAACCTGTTCACCAACCTGTATTTTGATTTCTCGAGTCATAGCCGACTGACACCCTATATCGGTGTGGGTGTCGGTCTTGGGTGGACCGAATTAGACTACGGCGCCGTATTCCAGAGAAACATTGACAAGAATGCGATCCAGACCGGCGCAGGCCTGAGCAATGCTGATGCAATACGGGAAAAGCTTGCAGGTTCCACTACAACTGCCCAAGAAGCACTGCGTGATGTACTGTTTGGGTATCAGGTGCTGCTGGGCATTGATTATGCATTTACAGATTCATTTTCAGCGGGCATCAAGGGTCGCTGGATCAATTTCGAACCGTTCAAGGATGGAGAGGAGCGGGATACCTTGCGCAGCCACATTTCCAATCTTCGTCTGGACGGCAGTGAGCCGGTAAAGGGCTATTTGTATACAGAAGATACTGAAATTGCTGCTGTCAGCCTGACTTTGAAGTACAGGTTCTAGGATTGCAGAATCGGCATGCCGAGAGCATAGCCGAACGAGTGCACAAGGGGATCTGCCTCGGACAGGGTGATAAAAAAACTATATTTTAACAGTATCTAACAGAAGTATCTTGATAAACTTGGTGAGGACAGGTGCTGCCGACGTCAATTCGATAAGCCATCCAGATTCAGGACTGTCTAGCTAGTCCAGGGATTTAAGCAAGACGTACACGGCACCGGTTCCTCCATCGACCGGTCTCGCGGAGCAAAAGGC
>JAPOQE010000043.1 GCA_026710875.1 Gammaproteobacteria bacterium
CCTTGATAACACCGTCTGACCATAGGCCAGCGCTCCCAGAGTGACCGTGTCAAGGTTGCTGAAGGGATGGAAGGGATTGCTCTTGATACCGGTGCGCTCTGCAGCGGCATTGATGAAACTCAGATCGAAATAGGCATTATGGCCGACCAGGATTGCCCGGGTGCACTGGTTTTGCTGGACATGCTTGTGCACCGGCGTGAAGATTTTCTGCAAGGCTTCTTTCTCAGGCAGCGCGATTCTCAGCGGGTGGAAGGGATCGATCCTGTTCACTTCCAGGGAGGCGGGGTCAAGATTGGCACCATCAAAGGGCCGCACGTGGGTGGCGATCGTACGCTGGCAGAAAAACTGCCGGGCACTATTCATGCCGACCAGTACAGCAGCGACTTCAAGCAATGCATCGGTGCTGGCATTGAAACCACCCGTTTCCACATCCACCACCACCGGGCAGAAGCCCCGAAACCGATTGCCAAGAGGAATAAATTCCTGTGGTTCTGTTTGACTCATCGGTGATTTGTAAGAGTGGGTTGGTGCTTTAGGCTATAATCGGGTGCGAATTTACGCGGTCATTCCATCCAGTACTCAAGCGCATAGTATGTCATCAGTTCGAAAAGTTATACTCGCCTATTCAGGCGGTCTGGACACGTCGGTCATCCTCAAGTGGCTGGTTGAGGCATACCAGTGCGAAGTGGTGACGTTCACCGCAGACATTGGTCAGGGCAAGGAGATCGCTTCTGCCCGCGCCAAGGCCGAGACTCTGGGTGTCAGGGAGATTTACGTCGAGGATTTATGCGAGGAGTTTGTCGGGGATTTCGTTTTCCCCATGCTGCGCGCCAATGCCCTCTATGAAGGAGAGTATCTGCTGGGCACATCGATTGCCCGTCCACTGATTGCCAAACGCCTGGTAGAGATCGCCGGGGAGGTCGGGGGAGATGCCATTGCGCACGGGGCGACGGGCAAGGGCAATGATCAGGTTCGGTTTGAACTTGGCGCATACGCGTTAAACCCAGATATACGGGTCATCGCACCGTGGCGCGAATGGGACCTGAATTCACGTGAGAAGCTGCTGGAATATGCAGACAAGCACAATATATCCATTGAACAAAAGCAGGGTCAGCGATCCCCGTATTCAATGGATGCCAACTTACTGCACATCTCGTACGAGGGGGGTGAGCTGGAGGACCCGTGGGTCGAGCCGCAGGAAAGCATGTGGCAGTTGACATGCGCTCCCGACCAGGCTCCGGATGCGCCGCAGTACGTGGAAATCGGGTTTGTGCAGGGAGACCCTGTCAGTCTGGACGGTACAAAACATTCCCCCGCACAGCTGTTAAGAGAGTTGAACGCAATCGCAGGCGCGCACGGTGTCGGGCGCCTGGATATTGTCGAGAACCGTTATGTAGGCATGAAGTCACGTGGCTGCTACGAGACCCCGGGTGGGACAATCCTGCACAAAAGCCACCGTGCCATGGAGTCCATCACCCTGGACCGGGAAGTGGCACATCTCAAAGACGAACTCATGCCTCGCTATGCAGCACTGGTTTACAACGGCTACTGGTGGAGTCCGGAGCGAAGCGCCTTGCAAAAACTGATTGATGCTACACAGGTCGGCGTCACTGGAACCGTGCGGGTAAAGCTGTTCAAGGGCAGTGTGCATGTCGTCGGGCGAAAATCGGAAACCCACAGTTTGTTTGATCCGGGTATTGCCACATTTGAAGATGATAAAGGTGCCTATAACCAGCAGGATGCAGACGGTTTCATTAAATTGAATGCTCTGCGCATGCGGATTATGGCAAAATTCGGGACACCCAAAAGTTAAACTGCAAAGTACATTGATCAAAGCAACTCCAAAGAGGATATGCTGGCAACTCCTGATAATACTGGGCGGCCTTACGCTTTGTGCGTGTGCCTGGGCCGGGGATCCGGATGATCCCTGGGAGGGCATGAACCGCAAGGTGTATAGCTTTAACGATGCCGTAGACCGCATCGTACTGACCCCCGTCACGAGGGCGTACCAGGCCGTGGTACCGGATGCCGTCGAGACCGGCGTCGACAATTTCTTTTCAAATCTTGGTGATGTGGGGGTTGCCCTGAATAACCTGCTGCAGCTCAAGCCCGGTGAAGCCGGCTCGGATACCGGTCGTGTCCTTGTCAACACGACATTGGGGTTTTTCGGGTGGATGGATGTGGCCAGCCAGTTGGGGATGACCAAGCACAATGAGGATTTCGGGCAGACCCTCGGATACTGGGGTATAGGCACCGGACCCTACCTTGTTCTGCCGTTTCTTGGTCCAAGTAACTTGCGTGATGGTCCGGGCATGCTGGCGGATATCACGCTGTGGACGAACAGTTTTCCCGATCTTAATGCCTCCGAGGAAAGCGCACTGATTTCGCTCAATGTCGTCAGCGAACGTGGGCAGTACCTGGCACTTGAGGAAAGAACCGAGGAACTCGGCCGTGATCAATACGTGTTCATTCGGGACGCGTACCTGGATAACCGTGAGTTCCTGGTGCGTGATGGCGAGTTTTCCCTGGATGATGAACTCTACGAAGGGCTGGATGACGAATAGTGCGTTCGCCTCAAGGCACTGCAGTTGGCAGGTTGTCTAGATGCCCCGAAGGGCGGGCAGGTCGGTATCCGCGTGGGTGTGCATCTGGACATGGACCGGTCTCGCATCCAGATACCTGCAAGGACGGCAATTATAACTGCATGGCTACAAGCTGTTATGATCACGACGGTGATACCGCGGATACACAGATACCGGGAGTTTGCCTATGAACAGAAAAGCGCTTGAAATACTTGCCGGTGGGCGCTATCTGCAGGAAGATCCCGGCCCGGATGACAGCACACGCGATCCTGCGCTTGAGGTCGAGGTCCGAAAGATGCTGCAGCTGATCGGCGAAAATCCCAGCCGTGAAGGCCTTCTCGACACCCCAAAGCGGGTCTCTCGCGCATTACATTTTCTGACCAGCGGCTATGATCTCCGGGTTACAGATGCGGTCAGCGGTGCCCTGTTCGAAGAACACTGCGAGGAAATGGTCATCGTCAAGGACGTCGAGTTTTATTCCCTTTGTGAACATCATATCCTGCCGTTTTACGGTCGTGCCCACATCGGTTACCTGCCCAAGGGACGGGTCATCGGGTTGAGCAAGATTGCACGTGTAGTGGATGTATTTGCCAGGCGCCTGCAGGTGCAGGAACGGCTGACAACGCAAATTGCGAGCGGCTTGCAGGATGTGCTTGATGCACACGGCGTGGCTGTCGTGCTTGAGGCAAGCCACTTCTGCATGATCATGCGGGGTGTGCAAAAACAAAACAGCAAAACGGTGACAAGTTCTATGCTCGGTGCCTTCAGGGAAGACTCCCGATCACGTTCCGAGTTCATGGAACTCATCCGGTCGCACAGGTAAAAATCGGGCACCCGCTCGCAAGCTGCGACGGCAATGACTCTATGGCAGGACCCGTTTGAAAGGCCGCACATCCACGTGCTCATAGACCCCGGCAGCGATGTAGGGGTCGGCATCGGCCCACTCCTGGGCGGCCTGCAGCGATTCGAATTCAGCCACAATCAGACTCCCGGTAAACCCTGCATCTCCAGGATCGGGGCTGTCCACGGCCGGGTGAGGGCCTGCCAGCACCAGGCGCCCCTGGTTTTTCAGTTCATCGAGACGCGCAATATGTTGGTCGCGAACGGACTTGCGCTTGGCTAGGCTGTCAGCAACGTCCTGGCTGATGAAGGCGTAAAGCATGATGGCTGGCTCAGTCGACCTCGATTGCAGGTATCTTTGTTGGCTTTGAATGTGCAAACATGAATGTGGCATAAAGGATAGCAGATAACCGCAACAGCACCTAGGCAGATTCGCCAGCAAGGAAGAAGGCAGTTTTTCGACGTCATATAATCAGCTAAGGAGCAATCACCCCTGTCTCATGTCCCAGTACTTTGTCATTCACCCTAAAACGGCACAAAAACGCCTCATCCAGCGTGCCGTTCAAATCATCGATCAGGGAGGACTCATCGTATACCCGACGGATTCCTGTTATGCACTGGGCTGTCATATCGGTGACAAGCATGCGATGCAAAGAATTCGCAGGATTCGCCAGGTCGACGAAAAACATAATTTCACCCTGGTATGCCGGGATCTGTCAGAGTTGTCCACCTACGCGTTGGTGGACAACAGCGCCTACCGGCTCATGAAGCGCTGTACCCCGGGGCCCTATACGTTTTTGCTAAAGGCCACCCACGAAGTACCGAGGCGCCTGCAGACGCCCAAACGCCGAACCATCGGGTTGCGGGTTCCTGAACATGCAGTGGTCTTGCAATTGCGTGAAGAACTGGGTGGACCCTTGCTCAGCAGTACGCTGATCCTGCCTGGTGATCCTGAACCCATGTCGGACCCCCAGGAGATGCGTGAGCGCCTGGAGCATGAAGTGGACCTGGTAATCGATGGCGGGTATTGCGGTGTGCAGGCAACGACAGTCATTGACCTGATTGCCGAGAGCCCGACCATCGAACGGCAGGGGAAGGGGGAGACCGGGTGGCTGGCGAATGACGGTTAATGCAAGTTGGCTGCAATGCGGCGTATAATGGAAACCCGCCGATGAATGTCATGCAGACCATTGCCATCTGGGCTATACCGATCCTGTTGGCCATTACCCTACATGAGGGGGCACATGGATGGGTAGCCAAGCAGCACGGTGACCCCACAGCAGCCCTCCTCGGCAGGCTGAGCCTGAATCCCTTCAGACACATTGACCCCCTGGGCACGGTTCTGGTGCCGATCATCCTGATAGTACTGGTGGGCTTTGGATTCGGGTGGGCCAAGCCCGTACCTGTGAATTTTGCCCAGTTGCGCAACCCGAGGCGGGATATGATCCGGGTGGCGGCGGCAGGGCCTGCAGCCAACCTGGTGATGGCGCTGGCCTGGGCGCTTGTCATGAAGGTCGGCATCCTGATGCTGGACCAGTCACCCTGGGTTGCCACCCCGCTGATCCTGGCCGGGCAGGCAGGGATCATCATCAACCTGGTGCTCTGCCTGGTCAACCTGATCCCCATTCCTCCGCTGGATGGCGGGCGGATCCTGGCTGGACTTGCCCCGCCACGTTTTACCCCGATACTTGAAAAAGTGGAGCCTTTGGGAATGCTGATCGTGTTTGGTCTGATTGCGGTGGGTGGCCTGACGTTCATCCTGAACCCACTGCTGCAGTTCATCACTTCCATCATTGGAAGATTGTTTGGACTTCCCGTGTGAACTCCATGAACCCCCATCCGTTGCAAGACAAGCGCGTGCTATCAGGCATGCGCCCGACAGGGGCATTGCACCTCGGTCACTTGCACGGGGTACTGTATAACTGGATCAAGCTGCAACACACGCATGAATGCTTTTTCTTCGTGGCCGACTGGCATGCGCTGACCACGGAATATGACAATACCCGGGGGATTTCCCAGAGCGTGATGGACATGGTTGTCGACTGGCTTGCAGTGGGCGTCAATCCAAGTGCGGCGACTTTGTTCATCCAGTCGCGTATACCTGAACATGCGGAATTGCATTTGTTGCTGTCGATGATTACACCACTGGGCTGGCTGGAGCGCGTGCCGACGTACAAGGATCAACAGGAAAAGCTCAAGGAAAAGGACCTGGCAACCTACGGATTCCTGGGCTATCCGCTTTTACAGAGTGCAGATATTCTGGTATACAAAGCGAGTCATGTACCGGTTGGTGAAGATCAGGTGGCGCATGTCGAGCTGACTCGCGAGGTAGCACGGAGGTTCAATTTCCTGTATGGGAAAGCGCCGGATTTTGAGGAGAAAGCCAAGCTGGCCATTGCCAAGATCGGCAAGAAGAATGCCAAGCTGTACCGCCAGTACCGCAAACGTTACCGGGAGCAGGGAGATCAAGAGTCCTTGGAAGTAGCACATGCCTTGCTGGAGAGTCAGCAGAATATCTCGATCAGTGACCGGGAATGCCTGTTCGGCTATATGCGAGGCGAAGGCAAAACCATTTTGCCCGAACCCCAGCCCCTGTTGGCCAAGACCCTGAAGATGACTGGACTGGACGGACAAAAGATGTCCAAGTCCTATCGCAATACCATCTCCCTGCGCGAGGAAGCCGCCGTTACTGAAAAGAAAATCCGCACCATGCCGACCGACCCGGCCCGGGTGAAGCGCACCGATGCAGGTGATCCTGAAAAATGTCCGGTCTGGCAGTTGCACAAGACCTATTCTTCAGCTGAGGTCAAGCGCTGGGTACAGGAAGGTTGTCGCAGTGCCGGTATCGGCTGCATTGAATGCAAGCAACCCGTCATCGATGCCGTGGAGTCCGAGCTCAAGCCCATTCGCGAGCGGGTCCGTGAATATCAGGATGACACTTCTACGGTGCAGGGAATAATCAAGGAAGGTTGTGACAAGGCGCGTGATGTCGCGCGAGACACTCTGAAGGATGTCAAAGAGGCCATCGGCCTATCCTTTTGAAAGGAACCACATGAGCAAAACCAACTCACCGCCACCTGAACACCTGCAAGCGGAATTGCCTTTTGCCGTTGTCAAGGGCGAACCCATCACGGTACCGCCTGAGGATTTGTATATTCCTCCCGATGCGCTGGAAATATTCCTGGATGCCTTCGAGGGTCCACTTGACCTGTTGCTGTACCTGATCAAGCGCCAGAATCTGGACATTGTGGCTTTGCCCATCCTTCAGATCACGCAGCAGTACATGGAATACATTGGCTTGATGAAGGAGTTGCGTCTGGAGCTTGCTGCCGAGTATCTCGTCATGGCAGCCATGCTGGCCGAGATCAAGTCACGCATGCTGCTGCCGCAGCCCGCAGTCGAGGAAGACGAGAAAGACCCGCGCTCGGAGTTAATACGCCGACTGCAGGAATATGAGCGGTTCAAACAGGCATCCGAACAAATCGATGAATTGCCGCGTATGCATCGGGACACCTTCGGTGTTTCCATCATGCAGTCCGAATACCCTATTGAGCGAGCACAACCGGATGTCGATTTCAGGGAATTGATGGTTGCCTTTCAGGAAGTCATACAGCGTGCCCAGATGTTTGCCAGCCACCATATCCAGCGTGAAGGTTTATCGGTGAGAGAGCGTATGTCGGGCATACTGGGCATGCTCAGTATTGAGGATTTTGTCGAGTTTCAGAAGCTGTTTGATGTGCAGGAAGGTCGAGGTGCGGCCATCGTCACGTTTCTGGCATTGCTGGAGCTGCTGAAGACTCGTGCCATTGAACTGGTCCAGTCCAAACCTTTTGCACCAATCTATGTCAAGCCCGCCGTAAAGGGGCCCGAGGAGGCACACAGCAATGAAGGATAGCGAACTCAAACGTGTCATCGAGGCATCCTTGATGGCTGCAGACAGCGCCTTGAGTATGGACCGGCTGATCCGCCTGTTTGAGCAGGATGTGGATCAGCCTACCCGCGAACAGATCAGGAAGGCGATTGCCAGTCTGCAGCAGGAATGTGAGGGCAGGGGCGTTGAGCTTCGCAAGGTCGCGAGTGGCTGGCGCTACCAGACGCGTCCTGACGTGCAGCCCTGGGTCGCGCGCCTGTGGCAGGAGAAGCCGCCGCGTTATTCACGTGCCCTGCTGGAGACACTGTCTTTGATCGTATACCGCCAGCCAATCACACGTGGAGAGATCGAGGAGGTGCGCGGGGTCAGCGTCAGCAGCAACATTATCAAGACCCTGCTGGAACGCGAATGGGTGCGCGTGGTCGGTCACAAGGAAGTCCCTGGTCGTCCCGCCCTGTACGGAAGCACACAGCAGTTTCTTGATTATTTCAATATGAAGTCACTGGATGAGATGCCGAGTCTTGCCGAACTGAAGGATCTGGATCTCATGCATCCGGAGTTGGAGTTGCCGCGCCCGCAAACTGACAAAAAATCCTCCTTGCGGGTTGTGACAGCATCCGGGGATTTGGCCGAAGGTCAAGAAACCCGGCACTGATTTTGTAACTTGTTGAGCCTGTAGTATCTCAGGTGTCACAACGGATTCAAAAGCGCCTGGCGCACCTCGGGATTGCCTCACGCCGCCAGATTGAAAACTGGATCGTGTCGGGGAAGGTGCTGGTCAATGGCGAGCGCTGTTCCCTGGGGCAGCTTGTCGACGGCGATGAAAGCATCTCGGTATGTGGCACATTGGTGGACCTGCAAGGCCGTGTACCCGCCCGGGTACTTATGTACCACAAACCCGTGGGCGAAATCGTCACTCGCAAAGACACGCAACAGCGCACCACGGTGTTTGAGCAGTTACCGGTTCTGGAAGTGGGTCGCTGGGTATCGGTGGGCAGGCTGGACCTCAATACCTCGGGTCTGTTGTTAGTGACAACGGAAGGATCGCTGGCACATGCATTGATGCATCCCGGCAGTGGCCTTGAGCGCGAGTACCGCGTGCGGGTTCTGGGTAAAATCTCGGATGAGATCGTATCTCGCCTGCTGACTGGCGTGCAGCTCAGTGATGGCATGGCGCGGTTCAATGTGTTGGAAGTACAGCCCTCTTCGGGAATCAATACCTGGTGCAGAGTCGTGCTCGGTGAAGGGCGAAACCGCATCGTGCGAAGGTTATGGGAGTCTCAAGGTCTGCAGGTCAGCCGACTGATCCGCACCCGGTTCGGTCCACTTCGTTTGCCGGATACGCTACGCCCTGGCGAGCAACTCGAGTTGACCGCCACCCAGGTAGGGCAACTGTATCGTGCCATCGGTTGAATCCCATACCCTCGACCGGGACATCGGTCATCATCGACAGGTACAGGCCCGGCAGGTGCACGAGGTCTACAAGGCATTGCTCAAGCAGCACGGCACGCAGACCTGGTGGCCGGCCGATGGAAGGTTCGAGATCATGGCCGGTGCCATCCTCACGCAAAATACGGCCTGGACCAATGTTGCGAAGGCCATCGAAAACCTGAAGGCAGCCGACATGCTCCATGCCGATGCCATTCATCAGGCCAAGCAGGAATCACTGGCCAGCCTCATCCGTCCGTCCGGCTATTACAATCTCAAGGCCAGGCGACTGAAGAATTATTGTGCCTGGTATACAGAAGCGGGCAGGTATCAAAAGTTGCGCTACTGGTCGACGGACAGGTTGCGAACGGCGCTGCTGAGTGTACATGGAGTTGGCCCCGAGACCGCCGATGATATTCTGCTGTATGCCTTTGGCAGGCCGGTATTCGTGATCGATGCCTACACGCGCAGGATCTTTGCCCGCCTCGGGGTGATCCATGGGAACGAGGCCTATGATGCGATTCGCGCCATCTTTGAACGGCACCTGCCCAGGCGGGCCGGGGTGTTTGCCGAATACCACGCCCTGATCGTGCAGCATGGCAAGGAGGTTTGCCGGCCTGCACCGAGGTGCGGACACTGCGATCTGGCAGCGATGTGCCGGTTCCATCAGAACCTGCATCAGCCAGAGTAATCAGGATTGACCTTGTAGTTGATGCCTGTGGTGCCCTGGCTGTCGGGGCCAATGAAGTACAGGTAAGGGGCGATCACCTGGTCCGGGGCTGGATACGTATGCGGGTGAACGCCCGGGAAATGTGCGGTTCTCAGTTTGGTGCGTACCGGCGCCGGGTCCACACCGTTCACACGTATAGGCTTGTCGCCATCGAGTTCCTGCGCAAGCACTTCCATCAGGCCGAGCACCGCAGACTTGGCCACCGCATAGGCGCCCCAGTAGGCGCTGTTGCAGTCGTGATTGGAAAATACGATGCTGGGGTCCTCGGATAATTCCAGCGCCGGGATGCAGCTCCTCGCGAGCAGGAAGGCGGCATGCTGGTTGACCGTGACGGTGCGAAGCCAGGTCTCAAGCGGGTAATTTCTCAAACCCTGCAGCGCGGCAATGTGGCCCGCATTGACCACCAGCGAATCAAGGGGACGGTCCTGTTTGCTCAGGAATTCTGCAAACTTGAGGTAATCCACCTCGCCAGCACGCCGATGGTCGATCGCATAGTACAGGTGCGCCTGACCGGTAGTTTCTTGCAGTTTTGTACAAAGAGATTCCAGCTTCTGCTTGTTTCTTGACATCAAAACGAGCTGCGCTCCGAGGGCTGCACAAGCCAGTGCGAGAGCTTCACCGATGCCGTCGGTCGCTCCGGAAATCAGGACCATGCGTCCTTCGAGGCCATCCTCGGCCATGCAGTAATCGTTTAGCTGTAGTCTCAAGGCAGGTGATGTCCAGGTGATCCTTATTTGCGGCCGGTGTTGTCCCCGCCCCGCGGAGAGGATTCGACCATCTTCAGGTCAGGGATGTCTTTTTTCTTCTCGATTCCCAGTTCTTCAAATTTTCTCGCGCCCGGCAGCACCTGTCGCTCCAGTGAGCCTGTCGCCTTGTTGAATTGCTCGACGCTGGCATCCAGGCTCTTGCCCAGTTTCTGCAAATGCTCCACAAAAGTGGCGACTCGGTGATACAGCTCTTCTCCCAGCTTCTGGATCTCCTCAGCGTTTTTAGCAACCGATTGCTGGCGCCACCCGAAGGCAACTGCACGAAGCAGCGCAATGATGCTGGTCGGCGTTGCCAGGATGACCTTGTTGGCAAGGGCATCTTCCAGCAGTTGCGGATCGTGTTCGAGGGATGCAGAAAGGAATTGCTCACCCGGTATGAACAGCACGACAAAATCCGGGGAATGCTTGAACTGGTTCCAGTAGGCCTTGCTTGCAAGCTCACGCATGCGTTCGCGGACATTGCGTGCGTGCCTGTGCAGCAATTCCTCACGCTCCTTTTCGTTACGGGTCTGCACAGCACCCAGATAGGCATCCAGTGGTGTTTTCGCATCCACGATCAACTCCCTCTGATCAGGCATGCGCACCACCATGTCCGGGCGCATGCGCGTGTCCTCGTCATCCCCTGATTTCTGCTCATAGAAGTCGCAGTAGCTCACCATCCCGGCCAGTTCGGCGATTCGCTTGAGGGTCAGTTCTCCCCACTGACCGCGCACCTCGGGGCGGCGCAGGGCCTGCACCAGGTTCTGTGTTTCAGCGCGCAAGTCGGTCTGGGATTCATTAATCTGCTTGAGATGCTGGGTCAGGGAGCCGTACGACTCCTTGCGTTCTTTCTCGATGGCCCGTATTTGTGATTCTGTCTGCTTCAGGGCCTCATTGATGGGATGCAGGAGAGTTTCAATGGCTTTTTCCTTTTTCTCGAGGCTGGCTTCCGCCTGAATCTGGTACTGGGAGAGCTTTTCCCTGGCGAGCCTGAGAAAATTCTCGTTATTGGATTGCAGGGCCTGCTGCGACAGGCTCGAGAAGGTCTGTTGCAATTGCAGACTGACCGCTTCCATGCTTTCCAGCTTCTCGGCATGGCTGTTTCTTTCAAGTTCAAGCGACAGGCCCAGGCGCTGCACCTCGGATTCAAGCGCCCTGAGGGCTTTGCGCTTTCGAAGATGCACGAGCCAGGCGCCTGCTCCCGCACCCAGCAAGAACAGGCAGGCGGCAAGCAGCGCCAGTAGCCAGAAATTTTGTAGTTCGGCAAGGGGCATGAGAACGCCAGCTCAGCTGTGCACAGCCAGCCAGTCCATGAGGGCCAGGGCATTGTCGAGTACTACATCTGCCCCCCAGGCATACGGGTCCTGGTGGTCCTGGATATAGCCATAGGCTGCCACGGCGGTCCTCATCTTGGCAGCCTTGCCGGCCTGTATGTCGCGCGGGTCATCACCCATGTAAAGACACTCGACCGGTGCCACACCCAGCAGGTCCGCTGCTCGGGAAAGCGGCTCAGGGCGGGGCTTTCTTTGAGGCATCGAGTCGCCGCTGATCGTACAGCCTGCACGGGGAGTGAGTTCAAGCTTCTCGACCAGCGGTTCAGTCAGCCAGCCCGGCTTGTTGGTGACGATACCCCACGGCAGTCCGGCTTCGTCCAGGTGGTCCAGCAGCGTCAGAACGCCCGGGAACAAACGCGTCTTATGGTAAAGCCTGTCCGCATAAATCTGCAGGAATTCATCGCGAAGCTGCAGGGTCTTGTGTGCATCCAGAGTCCCGTTGTAGCCAAGCTCGATCAATGCAATGCCTCCACGCGAGGTATGCTTTCGAATCTTCTGGTACTCGAGCTTTTTGCGGCCGTGGCGAACCAGCAGTTCATTCAGTGAGTCACTCATGTCGGGTGCCGTATCGGCCAGTGTTCCGTCAAGGTCAAAAAGAACTCCCCGGACCTGAGATGCGTTGGACATGCTGAAAGGGGTTAGGCGGGCTTTTTCGCGTGGGCCAGATAGTTCGTACTCAGGTCGCCTGACAGGCGATAGGTCTTGTTCAGCGGGTTGTAGCTGATTCCCCTGACTTCCTGCATGTCCATCCTGCTGCCGCGGACCCAGCGGTCAAGCTCGCCCGGCCGGATCAGCTTCTCATATTCGTGCGTACCCTTGGGCAGCATCTGCAAGACGTATTCACCCATCACGATCATGTACAGCAAGGACTTGAAATTGCGATTGATCGTGGAGAAGAAGGCATCCCCGCACGGTTTGAGCAGTTGGGCTGAGGCATCGACAATCAAAGACGGGTCGGGTACATGCTCCAGCATCTCAAGGCACGTGACCACATCGAACGATGCAGGCTCCAGGGAAGCGAGCTCTTCGGCGGCAATCGCCTGGTATTCGATCTCCAGCCCCTGTTTGTCTGCATGGGTGCGCGCGGCAGCCAGTGAAGCTTCACCCAGGTCAATCGCCTTGACCTGGGCCCCTCGATGCGCCAGTCCCTCGGAAAGGATTCCGCCGCCGCAGCCTATATCGAGTACTTTCTTGCCGGCCAGTCCGGCACGCTCTTCGATAAAGTCCAGGCGCAGGGGATTGATATCATGCAGGGCCTTGAACGCGCCGTCCTCGTCCCACCAGCGTTGTGAAAGCGCCTCGAATTTTTCCAGTTCGCTTTCGTCGAGATTCGAAGGTGTAGACTGCATGCTAGAACGATTCGGGATACTTTGGCCAAGAGGGCATTCGGGTACAGTCATATAGTGTACCCTGATCCACCAGGTGATGTTTTAGCCGCTCGATATTTTTTTGTTCCAGTCGCGGGTTTCAGCCAGGATACTTTCTGCATCCAGGGTCTGCAGTTGTCCCTCGTGCAGCAGCAGTTGACCTTCCACCCAGACATCACACACCTGTGACCGTTGCGTGGCATAGACCGCATGCCCTACCGGATCATACAGTGGCTGGGCGCCGACCTGTTCGATGTCGATCACGGTGATGTCGGCAGCCTTGCCGACTTCCAGAGAACCGGTCCTGTCCGCAATGCCGAGGGCTTTGGCGGCATTGATTGTGGCACATTGCAGGGCGGTGTGGGCCGGCAGGGCGGTGGCATCGCCTGCGACACCCTTGGCCAGCAAGGCCGCGGTTTGCATCTCTCCCAGGAGGTCCAGATCGTGATTGCTCGTGTTGCTGTCAGTACCGAGGGTGACGTTGACCTGTCCATCGAGCAGCTTTTGCACCGGGCAGAAGCCGCTGGCCAGTTTCAGGTTCGACTGCGGGCAGTGCACGATACTGGCCCCGACCCCGGCCAGCAACTCGATTTCATCATCCTGCAGTTGCGTCATGTGAACGGCTACCAGCCGGTCGTTGACCAGCCCGAGTTCATGCAGGCGCTGGATGGGCCGGCAACGGTACTGCTCAAGGCTCATCGAGATCTCATTCTCGGTTTCGTGCCGGTGAATATGCACCGGCAGGCCGTGCTCATTTGCCAGCGCAGCGACGCGTTTCAGTGGACCATCGGAGACCGTGTAAGGGGCGTGTGGGGCCAGCATGCACTGCACTCGCGAAGAAGAGCGGTGGCGGTGGTACAGGTCCAGACCCTTGTCCAGGTACTCGTCGGCATCCTTCGCATAGGCGGTGGGAAAGTCCAGCAGGATCATCCCAAGGTGCGCGCGCATGCCGGACTGCATCACTTCTTCTGCCGCAATCTCGGCAAAGAAGTACATGTCGTTGAAGCAGGTGATGCCGCCGCGAATCATCTCGGCGATGGCAAGGCGCGTGCCGTGGCGGACAAAATCTTCATTGACCCACTTTTTTTCAGCCGGCCAGATGTGGTCGTTCAGCCACTCCATCAGGGGCAGGTCGCTGGCCATGCCACGGAACAGGGACATGCCGGCATGGGTGTGCGCGTTGATCAGGCCGGGTATGACAAGGTGATGATCGTACGTATATGATGTGTCGAATGAGTATTGGCTTCTTGCGGCAGCGCTCGGCAGGATGTCGACGATGCCTCCTTCATGCACCGCAATGGCGGTGTCGTTCAGCGCCCGGGCGCGGCCATCGACAGGGATAACATGCGTTCCATGGATCAGGGTGTCTACGTGTTTCATTGCGCGTCCTGCGGCACGGGCCGGAGCTTCATCGGGGAATGGCCTGCGCATTATGCTATGGCATCCGCCGTGCAGGCAATACAGGCAAAGCACCCGCGACCCATGCACGCCAGCGCCTGGCAGCGCCGTGACTTTCAGGCAGCATGGCCTCGTTAGCCGATCAGGCCATCCGCTGGCAAGAGGATCGGCTGGTATTGCTGGATCAGAGGGCATTGCCGAACAAGGTCCTGTTCGTTGAATGCACGCAGGCCAGTGAGGTGGTTGCCGCCATCCGGGACATGGTGGTGCGCGGGGCCCCGGCCATCGGCGTGAGCGCAGCCTACGCGGTGGTGCTTGCAGCACGCGAACAGTATGCAGTGGCTCCCGAGGACTGGATCAGGCGAATGGATACTGACCTGCAGTCGCTGGCGCAGGCACGTCCCACGGCGGTCAACCTCGAATGGGCGATTGCGCGCATGCGCGATGTCATGGCACGAACGGGCCCCGGGGATCCCGGGCCCGTGTTGTTGCAGGCGGCCTGCAAGTTGCACCAGGAAGACGTACAGGCGAACCGTGCACTGGGCGCACATGGCGCCTCGCTGCTCGAGGACGGCGCGGTCGTGCTGACCCACTGCAATGCAGGGGCGCTGGCCACCGGAGGCTACGGTACTGCACTTGGCGTCATCCGCAGCGCACATGCACAACACAAGATCAAGGCAGTGTATGCCGATGAAACCCGGCCCTGGTTTCAGGGCACCCGGTTGACGGCCTGGGAATTGTTGCAGGACAACATCCCGGTCACGCTGATCTGTGACAGTGCCGCTGCCAGCCTGATGCGCCAGAGACAGCTTGCCTGGGTCATCGTGGGGGCGGACCGCGTGGCACGAAACGGTGATGTGGCTAACAAGATCGGTACCTATGCCCTGGCCGTGATGGCCCGCCAGCACGATGCAGGCTTCATGGTAGCCGCACCAACCAGCACGATCGACCTGAAGGTCAGCTCCGGCACCGAGATCGAGATCGAGGAGCGCTCGCAGCAGGAACTCACGCAATATCACGAGGTGGCACTGGCCCCTGCCGAGGCCGGGGTCTGGAATCCGGTGTTTGATATCACCCCCGCCGGGCTGGTCACGGCCCTGGTGACTGAAAAAGGGGTGGTGCATGCGCCCTGCGAGGAAAAAATCATGGCCCTGATGAAAGACTGAGCCAAATCCTCTTTTTTCTTCCGGCCGCTTAAAATAACACGCACATAAAATTCTGAATTTTGCTTTCAGGGCATTTCATTTCGTTCTGGATGCCCTTTTTCCCAATGCTACTGTTTCAGGGCGTGTGTTATACTTTATCGCCTGTAAATGAGTATTGAGACCCTCCCCCCATAGCATTAATGGCTGCCATCGCCAAAGAAGTTCTTTCGGTCAATCTCGAAGATGAGATGCGCCAGTCGTATCTCGATTACGCCATGAGCGTGATCGTCGGGCGCGCCTTGCCGGATGTGCGAGACGGCCTGAAGCCGGTCCACCGCAGCGCCCTGCATGCCATGAACGAGCTCGGCAATGACTGGAACAAGCCGTACAAGAAGTCTGCGCGGGTCGTCGGTGATGTCATCGGCAAGTACCACCCGCACGGGGAGTCCGCCGTATACGACACCCTGGTACGCATGGCACAGCCGTTTTCCATGCGCTACATGCTCATTGACGGGCAGGGCAATTTCGGTTCAGTAGATGGCGATGCGCCCGCTGCCATGCGCTACACCGAGGTGCGCATGGCGAAAATCACCCACGAGATCCTGGCCGATCTGGACAAGGAGACGGTCGATTTCGCATCTAATTACGATAACTCCGAAACCGAGCCAACGGTATTGCCCACCCGGGTTCCCAACCTGCTGGTGAACGGCTCCTCGGGGATTGCGGTGGGGATGGCAACCAATATCCCGCCACACAACCTGACCGAAGTGATCAACGCCTGCATCGCCCTGATCGAGAATCCGGCCATGGATTATCCGGAACTGATGCAGCTCCTGCCCGGCCCGGATTTCCCGACGGCGGCCATCATCAATGGCCGGGATGGCATCCATGAAGCCTACCGCACAGGGCGTGGTCGCGTGCATATGCGCGCCCGCACCCACATCGAGCAGGATGCCAAGAGCGGGCGCGAGCGCATCGTGGTCACCGAGCTTCCATACCAGGTGAACAAGGCCAACCTGATCATCAAGATTGCCGACCTGGTCAAGGAGAAGCGCCTTGAGGGCATTGCGGCCAATGGCCTTCGGGATGAGTCGGACAAGGACGGCATGCGCATCGTCATCGAACTGCGTCGTGATGAGGTCAGTGGGGTCATCCTCAACAACCTGTTCAAGCACACGCCGATGCAAAGCGTGTTCAGCATGAACATGGTGGCCCTGGTGGACGGGCAGCCCCGGCTGCTCAACCTCAGGCAGATTTTGCAGGTGTTCATCCGCCATCGCCGTGATGTCGTTACCCGGCGCACCATTTTCGAACTGCGCAAGGCGCGCGACCGGGCACATATCCTTGAAGGCCTGGCCGTGGCGCTGACCAACATCGACGAGATTATTGCATTGATCAAGGGTTCGGCCAGCCCGGCCATTGCCAAGGACGAGCTGATTGCCCGGGCCTGGAAGCCCGGCATGGTCACCCGCTTGCTGGAGCGCTCCGGAGCCGATGTTTCGCGACCGGAAGGGCTGGAAGAAGAATACGGTATGCGCAACGGTGAACAGGCCAGCGAATATCACCTGTCCCCGGCACAGGCACAGGCCATACTGGATTTGCGCCTGCACCGCCTCACCAGCCTGGAGCAGGACAAGATCGTCAAGGACTACGGCAGTCTGCTCGACAAGATCAGCGACCTGCTGGACATCTTGCGCGACCCGGAGCGGCTCATGCAGGTCATCCGCGAAGAGCTGGAGGCCATCCGTGAACAGTACGGGGATGAGCGGCGCACGGAAATCTCCGAGGAGCGGGTCGATCTCACGATGGAAGACCTGATCCAGGACGAGGGCGTGGTGGTGACGCTGTCCCACGGCGGCTACGCCAAGTCACAGCCCCTGGACACCTACAATCCCCAGCGTCGGGGAGGCAAGGGCAAGGCCGCCACCTCGGTGAAGGCCGAGGATTTCGTCGACCAGCTGTTTGTCGCCAACACCCACGACACCATCCTGTGTTTTTCCAGCCACGGCAAGGTCTATTGGCTCAAGGTCTACGAGCTGCCGCAGGCCGGTCGTACGGCCCGCGGAAAGCCGATCGTCAATCTCTTGCCACTCAGTGAGGACGAGCGGATCAGTGCTGTGCTGCCGGTCAAGGAATACAGCGAGGATGCCTACGTGGTCATGGCAGCCAGTAGTGGCACGATCAAGAAGACCCGCCTGACGGCGTTTTCCAGGCCCCGTGCTGGCGGCATTATTGCGGTGAACCTGCGCGATCAG
>JAPOQE010000044.1 GCA_026710875.1 Gammaproteobacteria bacterium
ATACCCTCCCCTGCTGTCGGCGGCAAACCATATTCCAGAGCACGTATATAATCTGAATCGAAACTCATGGCTTCGTCATCTCCTGATCTTTTCTCTGCAGCCTGCAGCCGGAAACGCTCGGCCTGCTCTTCAGGATCATTCAGCTCCGAAAATCCATTGGCTATTTCCCTTCCACCAACATACAGTTCAAAGCGGTCTGTCACGAATGGATCATCATCGTTTTTTCTGGCCAGCGGGGAAACCTCCGTTGGGAATGCCGTGATGAATGTGGGATTCCTGAGATTAGCTTCAACGGTTTTTTCAAAGATCTCGATTTGTATCTTGCCGAGCTTGTCCGTTTCCACAGGCACTCCCAGTTGAGCAGCTGCCTTTTTCGCATTTTCGGGTGAATCCAATACCTGCGGGTCCAGGTTAGGATTAAATTGCAATATGGACTCCTTCACAGTCATGCGGTGGAAAGGTTTGGAGAAATCATAGGTTTCATCCCCGTACTGTACGCATGCGGTACCCAGTACTTCGAGACAGACCTGGTGCATCATCTTTTCGGTAAGATTCATCAAGTCATGAAAGTCAGAATACGCCTGATAGAATTCAAGCATCGTGAATTCAGGATTGTGTTGCGTCGATAGCCCTTCATTGCGAAAATTCCGGTTAATCTCATAAACCTTCTCTACTCCGCCAACCACCAAGCGCTTCAAATACAGTTCAGGTGCCACGCGCATGTAAAGGGGCCTGCCAAGCGCATTGTGATAGGTCTCAAACGGTCGCGCAGTCGCACCTCCTGCAATGGTTTGCATCATGGGCGTTTCAACCTCAACAAAATTACGCTCGTTCAGAAATTGCCTAAGACTTTCGATGATTGCAGTGCGCTTTTTTAAAACCTCGCGTGAGTCCTGGTTCATGATCAAATCGACATAGCGCTGTCGATACCGCTGTTCCCTGTCGGTGAGACCATGAAATTTTTCCGGTAACGGCCGTAATGACTTCGTTAGCAAAACAGCAGACTGGATCCTGATATAGAGATCACCTTTACCCGATTTATGCACAGGGCCCCCCACACCCACGATATCTCCCACATCCCATGCATCAACGCTCTGGGTAAGTGACTCGGGTAAATTTTTGCGATCGAGATAGGCCTGTATGCAGCCCGTCATATCCTGCAGTACCAGAAAAGAGCTTCGCTTCCCCATGATGCGCCCACCGACCATGACACGTTGATCAAGTGCAATGAGCTCATCCTTAGACTTTTCACAAAGCGTGTCCTGAAGGTCCTGGGCATACGCATTTCTTCGAAAATGATTCGGAAAAGCCGCGCCTGCTTTCCTTTGCTCATCCAGCTTTATTCGCCTCTGGGCAATGAGTCTGTTCTCGGCCTGTTTTTGATCTTCTTCTGACATAGTGATTAGAGCCCGCTCTTGAGGCTCGCTTCGATAAATGAATCGAGATTGCCGTCGAGCACAGCTTGTGTATTGCCTGTTTCGATAGAAGTACGCAGGTCCTTGATACGTGACTGATCAAGCACATATGAACGAATTTGACTGCCCCACCCGATATCTGCCTTGCTGTCCTCCAAAGCCTGCTTTTCACTGTTACGTCGATTGGCCTCGATCTCGTACAGCTTGGCCCTGAGTTGTTTCATGGCAGTATCCTTGTTCCTGTGCTTGGAGCGGTCATTCTGGCATTGCGTAACCACCCCGGTTGGCAAGTGCGTTATGCGTACAGCCGACTCGGTTTTGTTTACATGCTGGCCGCCTGCTCCACTTGCACGGTACACATCAATTCGCAATTCGGCGGGGTTGATTTCAATATCGATGTCGTCATTCACTTCAGGTGACACAAATACAGCCGCAAAAGAGGTATGTCTTCGGTTACCTGAGTCAAACGGCGATTTGCGTACCAGCCGGTGTACGCCGGTTTCCGTGCGCAGCCATCCAAATGCATATTCACCAGTAAACCTGACGGTTGCACTCTTTATGCCTGCAACCTCACCTGGAGAAACTTCGATCAGTTCAGTTGAAAAATCCTTGCGCTCTCCCCATCGCAGATACATCCGTAACAACATTTCTGCCCAGTCCTGCGCTTCCGTGCCACCCGAACCTGATTGTATATCCAGAAAGGCATTGCTGGCGTCCATTTCCCCGGAAAACATCCGGCCGAATTCAAGCTTGGCTATACTCGACTCGAGTGCAGACAGGTCCTCCTTAATAGCCTGCACAGCTCCCTGATCCTCTTCTTCTATGGCCAACTCCAGCAGGCCGCTAGCCTCAGAAATTCCATTTTCCACCTGCTTGATTGTTTGCACGATGGCCTCTAGTCCTGCTCGTTGCTTGCTGAGTTTTTGTACAAGCTCCGGCTGGTTCCATATATCCGGGCTTTCTAGCTCCTTGTTGAGTTCATACAAGCGCTCGCACTTACCATCATAGTCAAAGAAACCCCCTTAGACCCAGGGTACGTGACTGCAGGCCTTCGATCAGATTTTGTAGCGCGTTCGTTTCCATCATGTATTACCGGGTGGATTCAGGGCACGTATGATAGCGTATAAAGATTACCAGCAGTAGACGTAGACATTGGAAGTAACCGGCTGGTTGCCGTCAAACTCGAAGGCCTTAACTACTTGAACAGACCCTTGGCTGAGGGACATTCAGGCCAGGCATTGCAGGTGATATATACTCTATCCTGGCGATTCACACGGATTGTCACACTTACACCATGGTATGAGCGAGCACATCCTATTCTTGACCGGCAAACTTGCAGAAAAAAGTTTGCAGCGTGTTCTGGAATCCATGCACCCAACGGATTTTACCTACGAGGTACGCCAGCTTGGTGTCAGCGTGGCTGCCCTGATGACAACCAAGCTGATCGAAAAGCGCCTCGGTGATATAGGGGTGGCAAGCCGAATCATCATACCCGGTCGTTGCCGGGGTGATATTGAAGCACTCTCACGATCTGTGGGGGCCACAGTTGAACGCGGCCCTACTGAACTAAAGGACTTACCGGCCTACCTGGGTCAGTCGGTCGCTAAAGCTGATTTGCAGGCCCACAGTGTGCAAATCTTTGCAGAAATTGTAGATGCTCCGAACATGTCCGTTGAGGAGATTGTAAGGCAGGCACAGGTCTATCAACAGGATGGTGCCAATGTGATTGACCTCGGTTGTTTGCCCGGGACCTCTTTCCCACACCTTGCAGAGTCTGTACAGACGCTAAAATCCGAAAATTTCATGGTCAGTGTCGATTCTCTGGTACCACAAGAACTGATTACCGGGGCCCATGCAGGTGCGGATTACCTACTGAGCCTGGATGAGAAGAGCTTATGGATCACAGAAGATGTGGAGGCCATTCCCGTACTGATTGGCAACCCGCCAAATGATACAAGATCCTTATACCGGGCAATACGCATCTTGTTGGAGCGTAATAAGCCATTTCTTGCAG
>JAPOQE010000045.1 GCA_026710875.1 Gammaproteobacteria bacterium
GCCATGGGGGGCCCTTATCCCGGCACGGCCCTGAACCCCGCCCCCTCCGCCCGCGCCACCAGCCAGGCCCCGGCCATGGTGGCGATCGTCGCGCGAGCAGCCAGCGGCAGTTCATCAAGTCCCTTTCCGTAGAATTCGACAAATTTTCCGACCACACCATGCTTTCGCAGCATCTCGACCACGACCAGAACCAGGTCGGTCGCCGTCGAGCCCTCCGGCAACTGGCCGTCCATCCTGAATCCGACTACCCGGGGAATCAGCATGGAAATCGGCTGATCCAGCATGGAGGCCTCGGCTTCGATTCCGCCGACGCCCCAGCCAAGCACCCCGACACCATTGATCATGGTGGTGTGTGAGTCCGTGCCGACCACCGTGTCAGGATAGGCCTGCAATACGCCTGCATTCTTCCTGGAGAAAATGACGCGTGCCAGGTACTCAAGATTGACCTGGTGAACAATGCCCCGGTCCGGCGGTACAACCTTGAAATTTGAAAATGCGTTTTGTCCCCATTTCAGAAAATTATAGCGCTCGCGGTTGCGGTTGAATTCAAGTTTGGCATTCAGGTCGAACGCCTGGTCCGAACCGAAGTGATCTACCTGGACCGAGTGATCAATGACCAGTTCCGCAGGCTGCAGTGGATTTATTTTTTTAGGATTTCCTCCCAGCGACTTCATGGCATCGCGCATCGCAGCCAGGTCGACCACTGCAGGAACCCCCGTGAAGTCCTGCATCAGCACACGTGCCGGACGGAAGGCAATCTCGTTTTCAGGGTTTGCCGCAGGATCCCAGTGCAACAGTGCCTCGATGTCATCCCGACTCACCGTGCGGCCATCTTCACAACGAAGCAGGTTCTCCAGCAGGATCTTGAGAGAGTAGGGCAGGCGGGCAGACGCGGGCAGTTCGCCCACGTTAAAGATCTCGTAGCAGTCCCCATCTACGGTAAGGTTCGACCGGGTACCAAAACTATTATTCATGCAAACTCCTCAATATCCTTTGGCAGGATGAATCCCTTGGAAAAAAAGCGCAATTATCGGGTATTTCTGTACTGCAGGTAAACTCACACGGACCAAAATTCAATGCAGCCCTTCTTTTTGCAGGGCCTCGATGTTTTTGAGAATCGAAGCCCTCGCAATCAAAAGGGACCAGCGTTTTCCCTGTGCGTGCCGCCACAGGGCGATGGCACGTATGGCTGCAAGCAAAAGTGCGCGAATCATGCCCGCATACTCGTCCAAATTCAAATAGCTCGGGTTTCCCTTGATAATCACCTTGGGTCCCAGGGGGCTGATGTGCACCTGATACATCTTGCCAAGGTCCTGTGCCAGCTCGGTGACGGGGGTGTTTTGTGAATCGTACAGCGTTGCAATGCGGCGGATGTCGTCTCCGAGTGCCCCTGCCGCTTGTGTATCCGCATGCAACCGGCTTTCCAGGTACATCAGGCTGACGGCATGGCGGGGACGTTCGGTGGCATCCCGGGCGTGGCGGGCCTCGGCCATTTCCTTCAGCACTCGCCAAACCAAACTGCAGGTCTTGTGCTTCCCC
>JAPOQE010000046.1 GCA_026710875.1 Gammaproteobacteria bacterium
CATCGTTATCTCGACCCAGATGAATTTGATCAACTACGGCGAATTGGGGAGGATATGGGTTTTCATCATGTAGCAAGCGGCCCATTGGTCCGCTCCTCTTATCATGCAGATAGCCAAGCCAATGGGCATTGATGTGTTTCCAATCGATGCACCTGGCTTAGGGAAGACCCTGGTCGGTGACTATTCAGAAGTGGCAGGAGACTTTCCGGACGATGTCGGGTTTTTGGTCTGATTCTTCAGGTACTGCTCAGCTTCGAAGAGACGTTCAAAAGTACCAATATCAAACCATGCACCAGTATGGTGATCTGCAGTAACCTGACTCTGGTTGATTGCAGAGCGCAGAACAGGGGCTAACTGATTTTCGCCTGTCTGTGTTTTGAAAAGCTCAGGTTTGAAAACACCAATTCCACTGAAGGTCAGGAAATTATTTCCTGTGGTGCAGGCTGTGCCGGATTCATAGGCAAAATCCCCATCGGGATGGTGGGCAGGATTATTCACAAGGATCAGGTGAGCGTTCTCATGCACTGGATCAGGGAAGGAAAGAGGGTGGTCACACCAGATATCACTGCTTATGACCAAAAACGGCCTTTCTCCCAAAAGTGGCAAGGCATGGACAATTCCACCAGCAGTGCCTAGGGGGTGTTCTCCTTCATGGGAATATTGAATGCGTATCCCATAACTTCCACCATCACCAAGCTTTTTCTGAATTGAGTCCCCCAAATGGGAAAGATTGATAACAACCTCCTTATAGCCCGCGGTTTTGAGTCTTGCCAGGTGGTGTTCGATTAACGATTTTCCTGCAAGCCTGATAAGAGGTTTCGGAACCTGGTTGGTCAGCGGTCTCATTCGCTTGCCCAGACCTGCTGACAGTAGCATGCACTTCATCACAACTGGAAAGAAACCTCATCACTAATGAATTCTGCCAACTTCTGGGTCTCAGGGTAATTTGGTGCAACGGATTTCACATACCCCAGAGTCCGCGGAATATCTTTCAGATAGCCTGTCTTTTTATCGCGCAGGCTCAGGCGTGCAAATATTCCAATAGCCTTCAAGTGTCGCTGGATACCCATCAAATCAAACCACTTCAGAAATGTTTCGTCACTTACATCACAGGCCATGTTTGTTTCCATCAGCCTTTCCTTGTACTCCAGTGCCCAGGCTTTGACGCGGTCGGGTGACCATTGAATATAACAGTCCCGTAACAGTGACACTGCATCGTATGTAACCGGGCCACAAACTGCGTCTT
Source organism: Gammaproteobacteria bacterium (assembly GCA_026710875.1). Taxonomy (GTDB): domain Bacteria; phylum Pseudomonadota; class Gammaproteobacteria; order UBA4575; family UBA4575; genus WTFY01. Next base: position 1,247 of record JAPOQE010000046.1, read on the forward strand.
GGTAATCGATGATACCTGGCCAGTTGGCATCGATTTTCATTAGGTTACGTGAATGGTAGTCGCGATGAACAAACACCTGTGGTTGAACCAGGGCGTTTTGTTTCAATTGAGCAAAGACATTGTGTAACATCTTTTCAGTCGACTCTGACAGCTTTTTGTCCAGAAGTTTGCCTAGAAACCACTGCTGGAATAACTCCATTTCCTGTAACAATAGTTCCTGACTGTATCGTGGCAGGCTATTTGCAGGAATTTGTTGCATCACTGTCAGGGCATCCAGTGCATTCCCATACAGTCTGTCTACATTTTCTGTGTCCAAGATGTCCAGAAACAGGGTATTACCAAAATCATCCAGAAGAAAATAGCCGGAATCCAGTAAGCTGTAGTGGATGTGTGGTACGGGCAGTCCTTCTGCCTCAAGCAAATGTGTTACCTCAACAAAGGCCTCATTCGATTCTTTTTCAGGAGGGGCATCAACTGCAATGTATCGCCAATGATCAGACAGGACCCGAAAGTAGCGCCTGAAGCTTGCATCTTCGGACGCTGGCTCGAGCGTATACTGAACATCCCCGAATACTTCCCTGATCCATCCATGCAATTGGGAAAGACGTGGGTCTAGGTCCATCTACATATCCGAAGGAGGTACTGTCCAGTAACCGGGTGAGTGATGTTAAATCTGAATGCCTCGGGGTTTGACAGGGCTACGACCATGTCTGGCAGCGCTACTTTTACAGCAGGCTTACATTTTCAGCCTGAGGTCCTTTTGCACCCTGTACTACATCCATGGAAACTTTTTGACCTTCACGCAGGGACCGGCGTCCGCTGCTCACGATAGACTTGTGGTGTACAAAGACATCTTCACCGTTTTCCTGCTCAATGAATCCAAAACCTTTTTTGTAGTTAAACCATTTGACAGTGCCTTTCGTCTGCGTGGAAGTGGTTCTGAACTTGGTGCCGCCAGTGCTCTTTGTTCTGCTATTACGAGCCAGAGTAATCAGGGCGGGAATTGCAATGACGGATATAATTGCCAGTCCCCCAGAAATCAATAGTTTGGTAGTGTCTCCACCGGTGAGGATAGCGAGTACTATACCTACCACAATACCCAGACTTAATAAAATAGTGGAATTGATTTTCATGAAGCGTGTTTCTCTCCTGAGCTTAGTTATTTAGGATCGCATTGACTGCTGAATATAGCGATCCAGTGTGATGCATGATACCTGCCGAGCAGTTTATTGGATAGATTTGCTATACACTTTAGACTTACGCATATCATCATAGAGCGCCTGTTTTTCCACAGGCAGGTCTTCAATATTTGAAGGCTTGAAGCCATGCTCTTGGAACCAGTGCTCGGTTTGCGTCGTAAGCACAAAAAGTTTGCTTACGCCAGCCTCGCAGGCTTTTCTTTCCAGGTGCATTAACATCTTGCTACCACGTCCGATCGACTGAAATTCGGGATGCACTGCCAGGCAGCCCACTTCGGCAGCATTTTCTTTCGGAAATGTGTACAAGGTCCCACAGGTCAGCAGTACACCATCACGCTCAATGACATCAAAGCGGTCAATTTCAAGCTCGAGTTGTTCACGAGAACGTGATACTAGGAGCCCTTTATCCATAAAGGGCTGTATGAGTTCAGCTATACCGTCCAGATCATCTAAGGTGGCAGGTCTTATTTCCTCATAACTTTGAGCAGTTACCAGCGTGGCTGCGCCGTCCAGGCTGTAAAGCTCTTCCAGCAGTGTACCCGGTTTTTCAATGTCAACCAAATGCACGTTCCTGATACCTTTCAGGCATGCCTGAATAGCTATTTCCAGATAACGCTTCGCATCTTCATTATGCGCGGACAGCTTATGTACAAGCTCCTTGGCTTCGGGGATGGTGTAGTGTCCTTCACCTTGTTCTTCATGATTTGTAAGTCTGAATTTGTCCAGTATCAATATCAGTTTTTCACTTTTCAGCACGCAGGCTGTGCGCTGTGCAAGTTCTTCACTGGGCAAAAGGACCAAGTTGTCATCCGTTGAACAAACCGTGGGAGTAACGACTACAATATTTCCCTTGTCTAGCTGAGACTGCAGCATCGCTTGGTCGATACTGTAGTCAGCCCCATAGGGACCATCTGTCTTGCCACGTCCGTGAGGGCCGGGATTTGCGTGCAAGAAATTGTCACAGGCAACATCCAGCTTTGCACCTGCAAGTGGGGTATTGGCAAGGCTGGTGGAAAAAAGGTCTTTTACGCTCTCACAAATTCTTCTTGCAGATTCTTTGGTCTCATCAATGGTCCGTGGACTTGTGATGTGTAGACCACTATGCAACCAGTTTTCACTGGGTTCAGTGGTTTTTTGGGTAATGAATGCCCCATCGCCGAGCACCAGTACGAGTTTGGCCCCCAGTGCATGCATCAATGCTAGATCACGGACCAGCACGGCCAGGCTGGTCTGTGCCAGCAGAACACGGCTGTGAACATAGACCACGAAAGTTTTGCCGCGGTGGGTATGAATATAGTGGGCGGCTTGGCGAAAACTCCCGGTCTGAAACAGGGAATCACTGCTCATTTTTCACGCTGTAACCAGATGTGGAGATAGTGTAACTTGGTTGACCCAAGGTAAGCTCATGAAATAATAAAGGATTCTTCCTGCAGGTCTTTAATGCTATCCGAGGCTGGACTTGCCCCTTATAATGAGCAATTCAAGTAAGCCGTTGATAGAGTTGTCCAATCGACTGGTCACATTTTATACATAAGGAATAAAGAATGCGAAGAATATTACTGGATGTGAAGGGTTTGTTTTTCCTGGTGTTGATACTGTCGAGCCCGCCAGTTTTTGCCAGTGGTGAGGTACTTAAATCTCCAATTCTGGATCGCGTTAAGATACTTTATTCGGCCCCAAGCAATCTGGAAGATTTGACTTTGGAGCAATTGCATGAAGAAAGGGCTGTGCTCGAAAAAGAACTCAATTCTTTCCGCCAGGCCAGCGACGCTCCTGAAATTGCCAAGCAAAAATTCCTTGAAACTGTTTTCGAGCACGATGACAAACGCTTGCAGATTGTCGGGGTCATTCGCGACCTGATCGATGAGTATCAAATTGAAGGAAAATTTCGTGATGATTTGATTGGTTACAGCAATACATTTGATGTAGCGGTCAGGAATGCCCGTAAGCATGTTCATACATTGCAAGACTACAGATCATACGACTTCAGGTTTTCTGCTGTCTATATGTCCATGATGATGAGGTTCAATGAAGACCCCGAGTTTCGAAAACGCATGGTGGCAGATATGCAAAATCCGGATACATCATGGGGCAAGTATCGCAAGGAAATAGATGAGTCTTATGCCGAGGTACAGCGTAAAAAATCTCTCATTCAGAACATATACTCAGTCGATGAGCTTGAGCAGGCAGTCACGAGCATCGATGAGGAAATTTCCAGAAGGGGACGTACGCAGTTGTAGGGGCTGGGTAACTGAATGATGGTCCGGCGAGTTCTCATATTTCAGATGCTGCTGCTTTGCGCAGCACTCTCACTCGCAGAAACAGATAATAAGGCCATCAGCCCTCCGGATATGATTTCGGGTGCACCGCCTGCTGTCAGGGCAGATACCATGCAGCAGGAACCACAAGCAGAAAGTGTAACCATTTACGAATCGAAGTTTTTCCCAGGCTTTCGCCCATGTACATCACAGGATTACCGTGATCATGATTTTGGTCCTGTTGCTTGCCAGAACACCACAGCTGCACGTACCTTGTCTTCAATTCAAGAAGAAGAATCAGGCAGCGGTCTAGCAGAGGCAGATACGGTATCCCAAGGGAATATATTCAAGTTGCGTTTTGGGCGATTTACCAAGGATAAAGACTCTGGGCAGTAAACGCGGACCCAGTAATCAGAAGATCTCCTCTTGACACTGATGCGCAGGTGTTGGTCAGAGCTGGGCATCGACTGTCAGGGCAGAGAACTTCACACAAGCCTTTACCCAATCCCAGCTAGGTTTTGCTAAAAATTGCTAAAGGGGTAGCTGTCGAAGGATTGGGCCTGGGTAGAGCTGTCCTGGCTACATACATATAGAGTGTATGACTTTTTGTAGCAATTCAGTGGTTGGTTTGAGTGACGAAAGTTCAATGAACTCATTTGGCTGGTGGGCCTGGTCTATCGAGCCTGGTCCCAGGACCACTGTTTCCATTCCCATGGAATTAAAAAATGGGGCTTCCGTTGCAAAAGTAACTGATGTCGGACTTTTGTTAGTGTAACCGCTTACTAGCTTGACAATCCTTGAGTCTTCCGCTGTTTTGAAGGCAGGAACTCCGTCAAATAGTGCTTTAAATTTACAGGTAAGGCCAAGCGAGTCTATTTTATTTGAAATGCGTTGATGTAGCTCATCTCTCAGAGCACTGATTTGCATACCAGGTAGCAGGCGTATGTCGATGTGCAGTTCGCACTCCGCACAGATCCGGTTTGGGTTGTCACCACCATGAATGTGGCCAAGATTCAAGGTCGGCACTGGTACGATGAAGTCATGGTCAACATATTTTTCTGCAAGCTCCTGTTTGAATCTATCAAGTTCATTTAACACTACTCGCATCCCTTCCAGTGCATTGTTGCCAAGAGCCGGGTTGCTCGCGTGACCCGCCTTCCCATAGAGCGTGATTGACTCCATGAACACCCCTTTGTGCTGGCGTACAGGGGTAAGGTTTGTAGGTTCACCTATAATGCAAAAGCGACCTGGTTTCCTGTTATTTTCTACAAGGGTACGAACTCCCTGCATTGTGCTTTCTTCGTCAGCTGTCGCAACAATAGTGAGTCGCTGCTGTAGATTTTTCCCTACAAAATCCTTTGCCGCTTCAATGGCGATCGCCAGAAACGACTTCATGTCTGCTGTGCCCAGGCCATATAGCCGGCTACCGACTTGTTCGGCCAGAAACGGATTAGTATTCCATCCCGTTTGATCAAAATTCACAGTGTCCGTATGACCAGATAACACGAGCCCATCCTCCCCATCTCCAATCCACGCTATCAGGTTATATTTCTCGGTGGACGAAGGAATGATCTCCGTCTGGAATCCAAGATCGTCCAGCCAGTTGGCCAAACAGTCGATAATAGGTTTGTTGCTGGTATCAAATTGTGCCTGTGTGCTGCTGACTGAGGGTATTGCAATCAGTTGCCCAATCATTTCGAGTAGCTGAGGTGCAGACTTCATACTATCGGGAGCCCGTCATTTGTTGGGCAATCTTGTAAATTGCGTCTGCGTCTAGTACTTGATCATTGGATGTAAACAGTCTTTCAATACAGGCGCGGTGCAGCTTCAACTTCAATGCGCCTATACCAAGGCCTCCAAAAACTTTCTTGCCAAATCTTTCAGTATTCCTGTCGTTCATGTTAATGCCCTCAAAGCCGAGGGGTTCCGCAGTGCTGACATCAGCCAGAATTTCAATGGAGTCATGTTTTTGCCATTGTTCTGCATCGAGTAAGCGGATGCCTGCCTTGCCTGCACCAAATACAACTTGCGCTCCTTCCAGTGCGATCTGAACCGAACCATGATCACGGGCTTCCACAGGTGCAAGTTCGACTCCAAATTGTTTTCCCATGTCTTCGCATGCCTGCTTTGAACGACTCATTTCTCTCGATGTCAGGCGTACTTGAGCACCGCTTTGTGCCAGCATCACTGCAGCACGCTGTCCCACTGGTCCCGTACCGGCAAGGACCACGGCAATTTTCCCTGCTAACGAGCCAGCTTGGTTTAGTAAGGTGACACCCGCTGCAGCAGTGGTATTGCAGCCGTTGCTATCCAGCATCACGGATACGCGAAAATCCTGGAAAAAATGACTTTGTATGGCCTCGAATAAAGACTGGCTGCTGATGAGGCTGCTACCGCCTACAAAGATTGCGGTATTCTTTTTATGTTTGGGTGCCCGTGTATAGATCGCACCTTCGACGAGGCTTGCACAATTATTTTCATGAATGCCCCCAAGTTGGGTAACTTGGTCTGCTCCCCCATCATATGCAACCACAGAATCAAATACACTGGGGATAGGGTCAGTATCAAAATGGTACAAAAGCTTTTTCATAGTATGCAGGGGTAACACCACACTCAAACGGGAAACTCAGCCAGTACTACCAATTCCTGCTGCGACACAGTTGATAGACAAAAGCAGGGGAACCAGAATATTTTGCCTGTCCAGAGTTTTGTCTTGCTCATTGCGAAACTTTTTGACTAACTCGGCCTGTTCAATACCCACCTGATTCAAAGACTTCAGACGCCTGTTGAAGTGTCTTTTAAAGTTCGGAAAACGGTCACACAGCTGGTCTTCACCTGTGATCTGCAAGACCATTTCCGTTGTACGCTCATACTCAGATCTAATCGCTGAGTAAATTGCTTGGCTGTACTGGCTGTTAACCACCAGTTCTACATATTTTTCAGCAACTTGCAAGTCGACTAACAACAACGTTTTCTCTACGCTGTCTAGTATCAACCGAAACAAGGAATGCTTGATGTACAGCTCCTGCAATAATTCTTTCCCTCGTTCTCCCCGGATGCTGATCAGTTGCTCAAAACTGCTCCCGACCCCGTACCATCCTGGGACCAAAATACGGTTTTGCGTCCAGGCAAATACCCAGGGTATAGCGCGTAAGTCATCGAGAGTTGTCGCGCCAAACCTGCTTGAAGGCCTTGATCCGATTTTCATAAGTGTCAGTTCTCCAACGGGACTTGCCTGCTGATAGAAATCTACTAGACCCGGTGTTTCAATTAACTTGCGGTACATGACATACGCTGTCCCCGAAAGTGCTTCCATGACTTCATCGAGCTCGGCATTGATTTGGAAAGCAGGGTCTTTGCCTGACATCAGTGTGTGTGTGAGTGCGCTGGAAGCGAGGATTTCCATCTGTTCTTCCGCAAAACCACGGTTTGCATACTTGTACGATACGACTTCGCCCTGCTCTGTGACTCGCATGCGTCCATCAATTGTACCTACGGGCTGAGCCGCAATGGCACGACCGCTGGGTGCGCCACCCCGACTTACCGAGCCGCCACGACCATGAAAGAATGAAGCAGGAATTTTGTGCTTGTCCCCGACCTCCTTGATTCGAGTCTGTGCCTTACTGATGATCCAATTGGAAGTAAGAAATCCGCCATCTTTGTTAGAGTCCGAGTAGCCCACCATGACCTCTTGAGACTCTCCATTCCTGCGTATCGTTCGCCTGATAAATCCGTATTCGAGCAATTCATTCAAAATAGAGGGCCCCTGTTCCAGGGCCTCTATGGTCTCCAATAAAGGTACGACCAGAATCCGACAGGCTTCCAAACCATCGCCATCCGTAAACAGTCCCGCATACTTCGCTAACAGGTATACCCCTAGCACATCAGTTGATGTCTGCGTCATGCTGAGTATGAAGGCGCCAAACGTGTCCGGGTCCAGTTTGCCTTGATAGTGCTTAACCTGTGCAAGCATGGTTAACGTGGATTGAGCACGGTCTGAAAGAAAATCAGTGTTTGGAATTACGCGTAGTGGCCGCATCAGTTCGCTAACAACCCACTCTTTCCATTCATCTGATTTAAAATCTGGAACATCAAAGTGTGTTTTCTGATGCAAGGTTTGCCAGATTTCTGCAAGAACATTGTTTGTTACGGTTGTATTCTCGCGAAGATCCAGGCTGACTGTTCGAAAGCCGAAGGTATCTACCATATGTCGCAATGGCGATAAGTTTGACCGGCTCAGGTGCTCACAGCGGGCATCATCCAGTCCACGCTCGAGTGTCCGCAAATCGTTTGCCAGATCGGATGCGCTACGATAGGCGATATCTGATTTTGTTGGGTCATCAATATTTTGCAGTGTCGCGTCAATGCTGCGCAGCATACAACTCAGGTACTGTCTGAATACCTCGCCAGGATTTTGTTTCGAAAAGGATTCTGTCTCTTCCAGCATTTCGAGTTTTTTATCAAGGGCTTCGATGAAGTCCTCAGAAACTCTTAATGAATGGCTGGCAATGCTAAGCTTGGCACCGAGCTTGATTAAATCCTGACGATACCGCTTCAGACTCGCACGGGCATTTTCACGAATAGCAAATGCGGTAACTTTGGCATCTACATCCGGATGACCATCTCGATCACCACCTATCCAGGATCCAAACCGGAAAACGGGTGGTATTTCAAATTCAATGTGCGGGTACATTTTTCTCAAGGCACGATTTAATTCAGCATAAAATCTCATCACGCCATCAAACAAAGATTCCGTAAAAAAGTGCAGGCCCCATGTAACCTCTTGGGCAACGGTAGGCTTTTCCAGGCGGATTTCACCTGTCAGCCAGAGAAGATCGATCTCATTGCGCAATTCGTGAATGAGTTCATCGCGTTCGCGAGGTGTCCAGCGCGTCAGTTCTAATTGCTTGAGCAGTATGTAAATTCGCCTGTGAATTTCCAGTACGGTTACACGCTTAGCCTCAGTGGGGTGTGCAGTAATTACCGGGCAGATAAAGCTCTTGTTGAGTATCTTCTGAATTTCTTCTGCCGGAACATTGTGCTGGGCTGCCATGGAAAATGTATATGCGAAAGTTCCTGGCACACGGCGACGCCCGTATTCCTTTTCTATCTGGCGGCGCTGCTGCACCGTTGCATTTTGCTCAGCGATGCTGAGTAGCTGAAACCAGATGCCATGTGCCTCCAATATGTACAGAATCTGTGAATCTGTGCTTTCACGAATGTCTCGATGGCCCTCTATGAAGGCTTCTATATCCGGTTGCCGGGTCCGCAGTACACTCAGTAGCTCTTTGTACAGCAGGTCTACAAGCTTGCTCTCATAGCTTGCAGCCGGGTCAATAATGGCACGTCCAGTAGCAACCCGGGTCAGTTGGGTCCAGGAAAGTGGAGAAATATCACTCATACTGCATGTAAAAAGTCAGACCGACTCATGCAATATACAGCAAGGGCGCAAGATACTCCCTCCCGGTTCAGAAGGGAATGTGCTGTCTCTGTAAAGGGAAGAAACAGATATACGTTTAAACCAGCTTGTCTTTTGGTGTATCGCCCGCTTCAAATGCAGCCAGGTTTTCCAGTACACGATTACCCATTGCAATACGTGTCTCAGTTGAGGCACTGCCTAAATGAGGCAGCAGCACGGCATTTTCTAATTCAAGGAAACGCTTGTCCAGGTTGGGTTCGCCTTCAAATACATCCAGGCCCGCACCCGCAATCGTGCCATTTTTTAACGCCTCAATTAATGCATCATTATCGATCACGTCACCACGCGCCGAATTGATGAGAAATGCGCTGGGCTTCATTTTGGCCAGATTTTCCTTGTTCAGGAGATGGTAGGTTTCTTTGCCGCCCGGGCAGTGAATGGACACGAAGTCCGAATTTGCAAGAACCTCGTCGATCGATTCGTATTGAGTCGCATTGAATTTCTTTATAACTTCATCAGAGGGGGGGTAGGGATCCACGAAGATTATCTTCATTCCAAAGCCATGATGTGCTCGCTTTGCCATAGCCTGCGCAATTCGTCCCATGCCGATCATGCCCAGGGTTTTGCCGGTCACTTTGGTGGCCAGCAAGTGTGTAGGCCGCCAGCCTGTCCACGCATTGGCACGCAGGTGGCGTTCCCCTTCACTCGTACGCCTTGCTGCGGTTAACAGTAATGTCATTGCAATATCTGCTGTGCAGTCGGTAAGCACCTCTGGTGTATTGGTTACGGTCAATCCGCGGGCTTTGGCTGCATCCAGGTCAATGTGGTTGAATCCTACCCCAAAATTGCCGATGAACTTGGCTCGCAGTGGCTCAGCACTTAATACTTCCGCATCGACGGGATCCGTCACGGTGGGCAGAAACACATCGCAATTGCCCAATGCCGCTTTCATTTCGTCCTTGGTCATGGCAACGTCAGTCTCATTCAGTTGCACGTCATATTTTTCTTTCAGTGTAGCTTCCACTTCTGCAGGCCAGGCGCGCGTGACGATGACTTTCAATTTGCTCATTTTACTTTTCTCCTAGGCAAGATCTTTCAAGACCCTTTCCATGGTTGATCCGAGTTCAGAGGGGTCTGGTGCAACAGTGACTCCGGCTTTCTCAAGCATCTCCACCTTCTCAGCAGCACTTTCGCCTTTGCCAGATACAATAGCACCCGCATGGCCCATGCGACGGCCTTTAGGTGCTGTCAGTCCTGCAATGTAGGCAACCAACGGTTTGGTCATGTGATTTTTAAAATATTCCGCAGCATCAGCTTCCTGAGGCCCCCCAATTTCACCAATCAGCATGACAGCCTTTGTTTCTGGGTCCGCTTCGAATAACTCAAGGATGTCGCGGTGAGAGCAACCGTTGATCGGGTCACCACCAATTCCAACACTCGTGCTGATACCGATCCCGCATGCCATCATTTGAGATGCAGCCTCATAACCAAGTGTGCCTGAACGTGCAACAATGCCTACATTTCCAGGGATGTAAATGTGTCCCGGCATTATGCCGAGGAGACATTTTTCAGGACTGATCGTTCCGGCACAGTTGGGGCCTGTCAGCCGCATCCTGTCTTCTTTCTTGTAGCGGTACATGTAACGCTTTACAAGCATCATATCCTGCGCAGGAATGCCATCAGTGATCGCAACACAGGTCTTGATACCCGCATCGGCTGCTTCCATGATTGAATCAGCAGCGAATGAAGCAGGTACAAATACGATGCTGGCATCGGCGCCCGTTTCTTCTACGGCATCTTTCATTGTGTTGAAGACAGGAAGTTCGAGATGGGTTTGTCCGCCCTTGCCAGGAGTAACGCCGCCGACTACTTGGGTACCGTATTCGAGCATTTCCTTTGCATGGAAAGTACCTATTTTCCCTGTGAAGCCCTGGATCAGTACCTTGGTATTGTTATCAATCATTATGCTCATGTGTGTCTCCTAGCTTTTATGAGGCTTCAACGACGCGGTTGCGTTCTGCTACAACTTTTTCTGCAGCTTCAGATAACGTGTCTGCAGTGATGACGGGGTAGCCACTGTCTTTGAGCATCTGCATACCTTTTTCAACATTCGTTCCCGAAAGACGCACTACTACAGGGGTTTTTACATCGAGTTTGCCGAATGCCTGTATTACGCCCTCTGCAATCCAGTCACAGCGGTTGATGCCTGCAAATATGTTGACCAGCATTGCTTTTACTTTTTCATCATCCAGGACAAGCCTGAACGCCTTCGTTACCCGATCCGGTGATGCGCCGCCCCCAATATCCAGAAAGTTGGCTGGCTCGCCACCTTTGTGCTTGATCATGTCCATGGTTGCCATGGCCAATCCTGCACCATTGATCATGCAGCCAATGTCTCCATCCAGGCCCACATAGCTCAGACCTCTGTCAGATGCCGCAGTTTCGCGCGAGTCTTCCTGAGACTTGTCACGTAACTCTGAGATCTTCGGTCTGCGAAAGAGGGCGTTATCATCAAAGCTCATCTTGGAATCCAGTGCCAAGATGTGATTGTCCTTGGTAACGACCAAGGGGTTGATTTCCACCAGGGTGGCATCAAGTTCACGAAAGGCACTGTAAGCGCCCTCGATACAATGCACTGCTTGGCTGATCATCTCAGGATGAATGTCGAGAGCAAAAGCAAGTTCCCTAGCCTGAAAATCCCGCAAGCCCACTGCAGGTTCAACTTCCAGTCTGTAAATGGTTTCCGGCTTCGTGGCGGCCACTTCTTCAATATCCATACCACCTTCTGAAGAGGTAACTATAACGACCCGCTGCTTGTTCCGGTCCAGTACCAGGGCAAGATAAATTTCGCGTTCTATGTCTGAAACCTGCTCGATATAGAGCCGGTATACTACTTTCCCACTCGGGCCGGTCTGATGAGTCACCAGACGCTTGCCAAGTAATTCCTCAGCGGCGTTCCAGATCTCCTCGTCGTTCGAACAGACCTTGATCCCACCGGCCTTGCCTCGTGCACCGGAATGAATCTGTGCCTTGACCACCCACTGGTGTCCGCCTATTTCCTTGGCTCGGTAGACTGCTTGCTCCGGGCTGTATGCCAGCCCGCCAGGCGAGATCGCCACGCCAAATTCCGATAGTAATTCTTTCGCTTGATATTCATGAATATCCACTAGCATTCCCTCCCGAGAATAATAATTCGTTTTTGCCGTGATGCCTGTCTAGGGCAGTTATCAGGCTCAAACCCCGTAGCCAAATCAGGTCTTGCTCCCCATCGCATTGATGGGTTGATCTCCAAATCCTGGGAGATTGACATAGCACCTAGACAAACGGAAAAACTGCTAAGGCTTTAAGACTTGGCAGCAATGGCTTCCGCAGCGCGCACAATATTTTCAGCCATACGCGCAGATGCTGCATCGATCATTTTGCCATCGAGTGAGGCAGCACCTTTGCCCTCTTTGGCAGCTTTTTCCAGTTCTTCAAGAATCCTTTTGGCCTTGTTCGTCTCAGCTTCAGGCGGTGTAAAAACTTCATTTGCCAGGTCAATCTGCTTGGGATGAATGGCCCACTTGCCCTCACACCCTAGCGCAGCAGCACGTCGCGCGGCCAGAAGATACCCATCAGGATCGTCGAAATCACCGAATGGTCCGTCAATCGGGCGGAGTCCATAGGCCCGGCAGGCGACTGTCATACGCGAGATTGCAGCATGCCATTGATCGCCAGGATAATCAGGATTCAAGCCGCCAATATTGACAGTACGTGCACGGTTGCTTGCAGCATAATCGGCAACACCGAAATGCATGGCTTCCATACGCGTACTGGAGGTAGCAATGGCTTCAACGTTTGCCATACCCAAAGCGGTCTCGATAAGGGCTTCAAGACCAATTCGGTTTTCCAGTCCCTTGGCCTCCTCGATCTGGGTAACCATGGCATCGACCATATAGACATCACCGGTTGTCCCCACTTTAGGAATGAGTATGGTGTCAAGTTTGCTACCTGCCTGTTCAACTACATCCACCACATCGCGGTACATATAGTGTGTGTCCAACCCATTGATGCGTACTGAAACCGTTTTTCCGTGACCTTTCCAGTCAAACTCATTTAATGCGGCAATTACATTTTTTCGTGCCTGGACCTTGTCATCCGGTGCTACGGCATCCTCAAGGTCAAGGAATACATAATCTGCGTCACAGGTCAGTGCTTTTTCCAGCATCCTGGGATTGGACCCGGGCACAGCAAGTTCACAACGCTGTAATCGCTGTCGGGCCGGTTTGTATTGAGTAAAGCTCATTTTGATTTCCTTATGATTTCTTCTTCATTTTGGTGCGTGCCTCACGAGGCGCCTTGGCTGAACCGAATTTTTTGATTTTTTTGGCAGTCTTGCGGTAGTACTCTCCGGCTGCGGCGACTCCGCTACCTGGTTTTACCTTCATGCCAGCATCCCGCATCGCCATTTCCACAGTGCCTAGGACTGCCATCATACGTGCTTCGTTGTTGTCTCCGAGATGCCCGATACGGAACACCTTGCCGGCTACTTTGGACAACCCAGCGCCAAGAGAAATATTGTAGCGGTGATAGGCAATATGGATCACTTCAGCTGCGTTAACACTGGGAGGCACTTCAATTGCAGTCACAGTGTCAGAGTACCACTTGGGTGACTTCGCACAGGGTTTGAGCCCCCAGCCCCTGACTGCTTTGCGCACGCCTTCCGCCAACCGGTGATGACGCTTGAACACGTTTTCCAAACCCTCATCCATGAGCAAGTCAATTGACGCCCGCAGTCCCCGCAGCATGGGTACCGAGGGAGTGTAGGGGAAATACCCGTCTTTGTTGGTGTTGATATGATCCTGTATGTCAAGAAAACAACGCGCACACTGGGCCTGTTTTCGTGCTCTGAGTGCCTTTGGGCTGAATGCAACGATGGCCATGCCCGCAGGTAACATGAATCCTTTTTGTGATCCACTGACCGCCACATCTACACCCCATTGATCCATGCGGAAATCAATGCTCGCAATTGAACTTACTCCATCGACCATCAGCATAGCCGGATGCTTGACGGCATCCATGGCCCGGCGCAAACCAGCGATATCACTGGTCACACCGGTTGCAGTTTCGTTATGACAAACTACCACTGCACGGATTCTGTGCTCTTTATCCGCAGCAAGGATGCGCTTGAATTTGGCAATCGGAACACCTTCGCCCCAAGGGGTTTCAACCAGATCAACCTCCAGGCCAATCCGGCATGCAAGGTCATACCACAGGTGACTGAACTGACCAAAGCGTGTAGTGAGTATCTTGTCTCCGGGAGACATAGTATTGGCCAAGGCGACCTCCCAGCCGGCAGTCCCAGTGGCTGGAAACAGAAAGCAGGTGCCCCTGGTGGTTTTGAAGATTTTTTTGCAGTCGCGAAGCAGGGGTTTGACAAGTTCTGGAAAATCAGGCGCCCGGTGGTCCTCTTGAGGGACAATCATGGCATTTTGCACGGCCTGAGGAATATGGGTCGGGCCTGGTGCAAACAGGTAATTTCGTCCAGGAAATGATAATTTTTCGCTAGGCATAATTAAAAATCCTTATTGTGAAATTTGATAAAATTCGTAAGCGCCTTGATTGTTGTTCCTGTTGTCAGAACAGATAATTCCGCATGCAAGAAGCTACTGTCCGAAAAACCCAGCATCTTGCCATAAGGACAGTACCTGACTCAAGCAATTTGGGTAATTGATGGAAGGCTCAAACTTGAGTGGAGGCTGTCTCCAAAGCCTCCACAGGCCCTGTATGCAGAAAGTCAGGGCTCTGCAGGGTGTAGTACGCTCAAATCCCTGGATTAAGGCTGCTTTTCAGGGTGCAGGAAGATAAAGCTTTTGCCCAGTCGCCCGCCATAGTTGCCAGCAGAAATCATGCTCAAGCCCGGCGTGTCCACCGAAGCCCTGATGGCCGCCTGAGTAGCATCAATGATGGGCTGCATGCCTTGACCATTCATGATGATTTCCATTACTGAATGCACCCCTTTCGGGAGTCCTGCCTCGACATCCGGGTTATCCTGCAACAGCGGGCAAAACTTCTCATAGGTGCTGGCAATAGTGAAGTCATAATTGCTGCCTGCCTTTGAGCCGCTTCCCGCAATTCCCCCCGGGAAGGTCGTGATGACACCGGGCAGGGGCAGTATAGCTTCAACACCCTTTTCCGCGGCTTCAAGCGCAGAGTCCACACTGTCTCCGAAGAACCACAAATTGCCACCCATCAGGCCGTCTGCATAACCGAGTCGACGATCCATAATGAATTCGCCTCCCAGGATCGGGATCCACCACATTTTTCTACCAAAGCGTTCGATGCGTCTTTGGTAACCGTTACCGAAGTAGGCTACCTTGCGCCCCATGTGGTAGTAATCTTCTGAATCGATCAGGTTAAAGCACGAAGCCGTTGGGCAGGTGAGTACATTCTGGCTGAGACGAACCAGCGCCGAACGCTCCAGTGCCTGGACCCGGTCCTTTCTGAAACGCGGAATATGCAGTTGTATGATTGCTCCCGGGCGCCCATCTGGCGTGACAAATGCCTCATCTCCGCCAGGCCCTACATAGCGGTCCATGCCTGCTTCACAGTCACACAGGATCGAACTGGATGCATTTCCAGTTGCAGCATGCACGGCATGGTCCAGCCACTTTCGGTCACGAGCGGTAATCAGGAATTCGGTATACAGACTCCTGAATGCTTCAGCGTACGTATCATCGATAATTGCTGGCATGATTAATCCCTTCCGATACCTTCATAAACTGCATCCTCGGTAATCACCTTGTCCATGTAAACATCATGCGGGGCTACCAGGACTTCATCAAACAGTTGTGACTCGTAGCACAGTGCAACCAGCGGGCAATCCGGGCGTGCTTTTTCCAGCAAGCGATCATAATAGCCCTGTCCGTTCCCCATGCGTCCGCCTTTACGGTCAAATCCCACTCCAGGCACCATGATGATATCAAGGTCTTCGGGCTCCACCTCTTTCTCGGGATTTCCCCACATCTCCTTGGGTGGTTCCAGAATGTTCCACTTGCCTACGATCATTTCTTCAAGGCTTTCCATCCACCAGAGTCCAAGCTTGTTTTCGCCATGCTCATCTTCGGTGCAATAGGGCACGATAATTTTTTTCTCGCCCTTGGCCACCTCTTCCAGTAGCTGGGGTTTGGTGCGGGTCTCCGAGCGACAGTCAATGTACCACATCGCAATGTTTGCACGTTGGTATTCAGGCAGGTCGATAAATTTCTGGCAGGCCTGGGCACTGATCTCATCCTTGTCTTCCTGCGCATTCCGTCGATCATAGGCCTCACGGCGCATCTTGTTTTTGCGCTCCATTACAGCTGCTAGTTCTTCGGGGGATAGTAAAGTGGCCATCACAACTCCTGAGATATAGTTCTAGTTATTTCGGATACATAATTTGCAACTGGCAGGGATTATCCTAAAGGATTTACTGTCTGCCTGACAATTTCGAATTTTCAGTCGGTGGTCGCCCCGTTGGAAGCCGAGCGCACCTGTCGTGCATATTTTGCTAATACGCCTTTCGTATATCGGGGTTTTGGAGGCCGCCACTTCTGTTTTCTCTGTGCCATCTCTTTTTTCGAAAGCCTGACACTTATTTCGCGCTTATGGGCGTCTATGGTGATTACATCACCGTTTTTCAAAAGCGCAATGGGTCCACCCACTGCAGCTTCTGGTGTGATGTGGCCGACCACAAACCCATGACTGCCTCCCGAGAAGCGACCATCCGTAATCAGGGCGACATCTTTGCCCAGCCCCTTGCCCATAATGGCCGAAGTCGGGGATAGCATCTCACGCATGCCCGGACCCCCTTTGGGTCCTTCATAACGTATTACCACGACATCCCCTTTCTTGACGCCGCCATCCAGTATCCGTGCCAATGCCTTTTCCTCCGAGGGGAAAACGCGTGCTTTGCCGGTAAAACTCAAGCCCTCTTTCCCAGAGATTTTTGCCACTGCCCCTTCAGGGGCAAGGTTTCCGTAAAGAATCACGAGATGACTATCCTTTTTGATCGGATCAGCAAAATTGCGCACGATATCCTGGGACTTCGGGTACGACTTGATGCCGCGCAAATTCTGCCGCAGGGTCTTGCCGGTGACTGTCAGGCAGTCTCCATCCAAAAGCCCCTTGCCCAACAGCATGCGCATGAGGGGCTGGATACCGCCTATCTCGATCAGTTCAGACATCATGTACCGGCCACTCGGCCTCAGGTCGGCCAGCACGGGGACCTTCTTGCCAACGCGGGTGAAATCATCAAGGCTCAGCCGCACGCCAATGGCATGCGCCATCGCCAGCAGGTGCAGCACAGCATTGGTGGAGCCTCCCAATGCAATCACAACAGTGATCGCGTTCAGGAAAGCCTTCCTTGTCATTATGTCTTTGGGACAGATATTGTTTCTTACCAGGTGCATGACCGCTTTTCCCGCTTCGACGCAATCCAGCAGCTTGTCTTTGGAAATCGCATTTTGTGCTGAACTGTTCGGCAGGCTCATGCCCAGTGCCTCGATTGCACTCGCCATAGTGTTGGCTGTGTACATTCCACCACAGGAGCCGGCGCCAGGGATGGCCGAGGACTCAACCTTCTTGAGTTCACGCTCCGACAACTGACGTTTGGCATGCTGCCCCACGGCTTCGAATACCGAGACGACATCGACCTTTGTATTTTTGTATTGTCCTGGCTGGATGGTGCCTCCATAGACAAAAATTGATGGTCGATTGAGGCGTGCCATTGCGATCAGACAACCGGGCATGTTTTTGTCGCAGCCTCCAATAGCAACCACGCCATCGAATCCTTCACACCCCACAACGGTCTCAATGGAGTCTGCGATGACTTCCCGTGACACCAGGGAGTACTTCATTCCTTCCGTGCCCATGGAAATGCCGTCAGAGACGGTGATCGTGTTGAACACGACAGCCTTGCCTCCCGCCTGATTGGCACCTTTGGCAGCCTCATCAGCAAGTGTATCGATGTGCATGTTGCAGGGCGTCACCCCGCTCCATGTGGATGCAATGCCGATTTGCTCTTTTGAGAAATCAATATCCCTGAAGCCGACAGCCCGGAGCATCGCGCGGCTCGGCGCGCGCTCTACGCCATCCACAATAACGGAGGAATAATTTCGTGTTTGTCTGTTTTTGGCCAAGCCGGTTACCCACTGTACAAAGCCATCCGGACAGGATGGTATGAAAAGAAGTGCTGTACCACGTGTTCGGTCAGTACTTCAACCCTGCCTGCACGTGATGCATTTTTGTTTTTTATAGCGGTTACGTATCTGGATTGCAAAGTTTTGCACGAGAATGTGTATCTGAATCTGCTGCTGTGGAAATACTTTCTGGATGAAAATGCTGCCTAGGATTGCTTACCCCGTGACAGGGCAGGTTCACGCGCAAAGACGACCAGATGTTCCAGGTCGAACTTGATACCGATCGGTTCGCCAATCTGATGGTCATGATGGCTGGAAGCGTAACACAGCACGAAATTGCCACTCTGGAGGCGCAGCTTGTAAAGAAACTCGGCCCCGCGAAAGCGTTTTTCTTCCACCAGTGCAGTAATCGGGCTGCTGTCATCATGCGGGATATCATCCGGTCGTACCAGCAAATCCACTTCCTCACCGGAAGCAAAAGAGGGATCCAGGTCCCCCCGAATTTTGCCAAACTCGGTGTTCAGTGTATGAGCATCCAGTACTTTTGCAGGAATCATGCTGCCGAGCCCGATAAAATCTGCGACAAAACGGGTTTTGGGTCTGTGGTAGATGCTGTAAGCACTGTCCCACTGCTCCATCCGGCCCTTCACCATGACACCAATCTCATCGGCCATGGCAAAGGCTTCATTCTGGTCATGGGTTACAAGTACCGCAGTTACATTCTCGTGCTTGAGGATCTTTCGCACGCCTGTGGCCACCTGTTCACGCAGATCAGGGTCGAGGTTTGAGAAGGGTTCGTCCAGCAAAAGAATCTCGGGCCTTGGCGCGAGGGCCCGTGCCAGTGCAACACGCTGCTGCTGCCCGGTAGACAACTGGTGCGGGTATTTGTCTCCCTTGTGTTCCAGTTCTGTCAGTTCAAGTACCTGGCGGGTACGGGCACGCTTCTCACCGGGATCCAGTGACTTGAGACCGAAGCCTATGTTCTGCTTGACGGTCAGGTGAGGGAACAGCGCAAGGTCCTGAAACATCATGCTGATATGCCTTTTCTCAGGGGACAAGGTGAACTGTGCCTTGCTGAAAAGCCTGGCATGGACATGAATCTCGCCACTGGATACAGGCTGAAAGCCGGCAAGCGCTCGAAGCAGTGTAGTTTTTCCGCAGCCGCTAGGCCCCAGAATGGAGGCAATGCAGCCTGGCTCGAGTTGAAAGGAAACGTTTTGTACGACGTCCTTGTTTTGCAGCTTTATGCCAACGCTGCGTACTTCAAGTCTGGGCGCCATGTATGACTCCACTTTGTACTATTGAGCGGTTCAGTATCAGGATTGGCAAAACACTGATCGCCACGATCAGTAATGCACTGCATGCCGCATCTGCCAGTCGTTCATCCGAGGCAAGCTCGTAGGTACGAACCGCAAGGGTATTGAAGTCGAAAGGGCGCAACACAAGCGTTGCAGGAAGCTCTTTCGTGACTTCAACAAATACCAGCAGGGCTGCGGTGAGTATACCGCCTCTGATCATCGGAAGGTGGATGCTGGCGAATCGCTCGAATGTCTTGCGGCCCAATAGCTGGGCAGCATCGTCAATGCTGCGGTGGATTTTTGCCAGGCTCGCGTCCACCGAGTTCAGCCCGATTGCCATGAAACGTACCACATGGGCGAAGGCCAGGGATGCCAGGGTACCGGTCAGGATGAGACCAGAGGAAATCTTGAAATGTTGCTGCAGCCATGCATCAAGTGCGTTATCAAGCCATGCAAAAGGCAACAGTACGCCAACCGCAATGATTACACCGGGCACGGCATAACCCATTGCACTGATGTTCACGGTATAGGGAATGGAGAAATGAGTGCCGACACGCTTGCCGTAGGCCAGCACAGTGGCTGCCACGATGATAATCCCGGTGACGATAACAGTAAGTTGCAGCGTATTGAATATCAGGGTGAAGAAAGAGCTGTCAACGATTTCAGGTGCCGTTTTCATTGCCCACGCACCCAGCTGAACACTTGGAATAATAAAACCAAGGAAAACCGGGAGACTGCAAATTAAGACTGCTGCAATAGCCTTGATCCCTGTTAACGGGTAACGCCATGATTTTTGCACTTTTGTGGGGTTTTGATGATGAACGGCTTTCCTCATGTAACGCTCCGCCAGGATCACGGCAAACACACAAAGCAGCAACAAACTGGCCAGTTGCGTGGCTGCGACACGATCCCCCAGGCCAAACCAGGTACGAAGAATCCCGGTGGTGAATGTCGGCACACCAAAATAGTGAACGGTGCCGTAGTCCGCGAGCGTTTCCATCACGACCAGCGTCAACCCCGCAACGAGGGCAGGACGTGCCATGGGCAAGATAATCGTGAATAGGGTTCTATAGGACCCGACACCAAACATGTGGCTGGCTTCACGCAGGCTGGAGGACTGCTCTGAAAATGCGGTTCGCAGAAGCAGGTAAACGTACGGATACAAAACCAGCGAGATCATGATAATGGCACCGGTGATGGAGCGGATTTCAGGGAACCAGTAGTCCCCGTATTCCCAGCCAAATACGCTGCGCATTGCTGTCTGTACGGGACCCGCAAAATCAAGCATGCCTGTATAGGTATACGCGATGATATACGGGGGAAAGGCCAGCGGTAAGAGCAAGGTCCAGCTGAAAATCTTACGCCCGGGAAAAGTACAGGCACTGCACAGCCAGGCAGTCGTGATACCGATCAGGGAGGTGCCGATGCATACGCCTGCTGCCAGTACAAAGGAATTCAAAGCATAGTCGGCAAGAACGGTAGACCAAAGATGTGACCAGATGTCATTGGCAGGTAATGTGATCGAGTAGAGTACCGTAACGACAGGGATGCTCAGCAGCAATGCAGCACCCACAGTACAGATCAGCCAGCCCAGATCACTTTTTTGTTGCCGAATTCTCTGGATAAAACCCGGCATGACAACTGCCTCGTTTCCTGTACCCATTGCCGTAACTGCCGAAACCTATTTCCACTGCGCGCGGTCCATGATCATCACCGCTTTTGCATTGAGCTCTCCCAGATGATGGAGGCTCAGCGAATCCGCTTTGAATGTGCCCCAGTTTTCCAGCATTTGGCTGGGCTGAACACCCGCTTTTACCGGGTATTCGAAATTGGTTTGCGCATACCAGTGCTGTGCCTTGTCACTTGCCAGGAATTCCAGCAAGGCAATTGCAGATTCCCTGTTTTTTGAAAACCTGGTCACCGCACCCCCGCTGATATTGACATGTACGCCACGGCCATTCTGATTGGGCCAGAAAATCTTTACTTTTTCCGCGGCAGCCTGCTGTACAGGGTCTTTGGAAGCCAGCATCTTGCCAAGATAATAGGTGTTGGCAATCGCAAGATCACACTGACCCGCGGCAGCCGCCCTGATCTGGTCGCGGTCGCCCCCTTGTGGCGCACGGGCAAAATTGTCTACCAGACCTTTTGCCCAGGACAACGTCTCTTTTTCTCCCAGATGAACGAGCAGGGAGGCCACCAGGGATTGGTTGTAGATGTTATCCGATGAACGAATGCAGATTCTTTTTCTCCAGACTGAATCACTTAGTGCTTCGTAAGTAGTCAGCTCTTTTGGCCTGACACGCTCGATGTTGTACATGATGGGACGTACCCTGAGAGAAAGTGCATACCAGTAGCCATCAGGGTCGCGGTACTGTTTCGGAATGGAGTCTTTGAGAATTTGTGAGTCCACGGCCTGCAGGATTTTTGCCTGCTGAGCCCGGTACAGACGACCTGCGTCGGTGGTGATCAGGACATCGGCAGGGCTGTGCTTGCCTTCACTGATGATACGCTGCAGCAATGCATCAGCTTTACCCGTAATCAGGTTGACCTGTGTATCGGTATACTTCTCAAACTCGAGCAGCAGTGGCTTGATCAGGTTTTCCTTTCTGGCCGAGTACACGTTGACTTCGGCTGCATTGAGCAGTGAGCCGGTCAGACATAGACTGAACGCAAGTGCAAATTGCACTGCATGGAGGTGCGGTGTTTTCATGCGAGACCTTTGGGAAATCCGGGGTATTGTATAAGTGTACAATAATAATAGCTATTCTCATTAGCATTTAGAATACCAAAAATCTCGGGCTACGACACAGGATTACGTCTTTTTCACCAGGACTTTCGTATATATTTTATAACCATGCCGAGATCCCTACCCAACCTGCTGCCTTCCCGACTCCAGCACGATTTCGAGACACTCACTGCCAAGTCAGGGGATTTATCCATTCAAAAATACCGGGAAGAGATTCTATCGGTCTGGTATGCGAGCCCTTTCATACGGCGAGTTTGTATTGCCGAGCCGCAATGGCTGGAGGAATTGCTTTCAAAAGGGCAGCTGCACACAGATTATGACTACACGCCCTATGACAAGGAACTGGAATCCGAGATTTCCCAAGCGACGGGTATTGAGCACATGCAGCAAATCTTGCGCCGCTCAAGAACCTGCGCTTATGCGCGCACTGCTTGGCGCGACCTGCAGCAATATACAACGGTGGAGCAGACCCTTTTTGAGCTCAGCACTTATGCTCAAATCTGTATCGACCGGGCACTTTCATGGTGCTTTGAGTGGCTGAAGTCCCGCCCCCATATCGGCCAGTTTGAGCAGTCCATGCACAACAATATTGTGGTCTTCGCATTGGGCAAGCTTGGTGGAGGTGAGCTCAATTTTTCATCGGATGTGGATCTCGTGTTCGCCTATGCTGATGACCCGACCCACTCACAGGATCAGCGTGCCAAGGCTGGCAGCTTGTATCTGAAGCTTGTCCAGCTCCTGATCAAGGTACTCTCACAGCAGACTCAGGATGGATTTGTCTTTCGAGTTGACACGAGATTGAGGCCGTTTGGCAATTCCGGTGCACTGGTGCCGAGCCTTGCAGGGATTGACCAGTACTTTCAAACGGCCGGGCGCGACTGGGAGCGGTATGCCTGGATCAGGGCACGTGCCATTGCCGGCAACACTGAAACCGGCGAACAGTTTCTTCAGGATATCAGCCCTTTTATGTATCGCCGTTACCATGACTATGGCGTCATGCAGGCACTGCGTGAGATGAAGGCCATGGTCGATCAGAAGGCCGGTCAGGCTGCGAACAAGGATAATCTGAAAATCGGACAAGGAGGTATACGCGAAATCGAATTTGTCGCCCAGATGTTCCAGTTGATTTACGGAGGCAGGGACCCCGATCTTCGGATGCGCTCAACCCTCGAGGCACTGAGGTACCTGGGGGGGAGTGGCAAACTCACCAGTGAAAGTGTGACAGAACTGCGCCAAGCCTATCTGTTCTTAAGGAAGGCTGAAAATTGTCTGCAGATGCGCGAAGACCAGCAGGTGTACAGCCTGCCGGCCAAGGATGAAGAACGCCAACAGTGTGCCTATGCAGCAGGCTTTGATTCCTGGGCCGCCCTGTATGGTGAATACCAGGCGCGTACCGCCAAAGTCAGCAAAATATTTCACTCCCTGTTGCTGGCTGAACACGAGGGGCCAGAAGAGCTTGGAAAAGACGGTGGTGATTTGGCATTTGTATGGCAGCAACTCCAGGATGAGCCTGCATGCATGGAGATCCTGAAAAAGCATTTTGACGAGGATGCCAAGGACGTTTACCAGCGATTACGGGGGTTTGAGGAATCGATGCGCCAGATCGATCCCGTGGCCAAGCAAAGGCTGGAACGATTCCTGCCCGTGTTCTTAAGAGATCTTTCTACACACTCCCAGGTACCTTTGGTGCTGACTCGCTTTCTTCGGATACTCGGCAAAATTGTGCAACGCTCAACCTACATTGCCCTGTTGACCGAGAACCAGAGCAAGCTGACCAAATTGCTCAAGCTGATCGAGGCCAGTCAATGGGTAGCCCAGTACATTTCCGCACACCCGTTGCTGCTTGATGAATTGCTGCACTCGGACAATATTGACCCGCCGGACCTGGAGGAGATGCAATACCAGATGCAGGTGCTTGAGCAACTGCAGATGCTGATCGATGCATCCGGCACTAATCTCGAGGCCTACATGGAACGCTTGCGTGAATTCAAGCATGCCCAGGTTTTACGGATTGCAGCTGCAGACATCGTGACGAATTACCCGATCATGCGGGTCAGTGATCATCTGTCCTGGCTTGCTGATACCTGCCTGAAGAGTGCAACCCGCAAGGCCTACCAGGATCTTGCAGACAAGCATGGTGAGCCTACATGCATTGTCGATGGAAAAACCGCCATTCCTGAACTTCTGATCATTGAATACGGGAAGCTGGGTGGACTGGAACTCGGCTATGGCTCAGATCTCGATGTGGTTTTCGTGCATAGCAACATGGACGACTCGGGTGAGACAAATGGTGAGAAGACCTTGAAAAATCCGGTTTTCTTTACCCGCGTAGTACAGCGTACGATCCATCTGCTGACCACAACCACTGCGTCAGGGAAGGTTTTCGATATTGACACGAGGCTCAGGCCGTACGGCCAGTCCGGAGCCATGGTCTGTTCACTCACCACCTATGAGGACTATTTGAGAAACAAGGCATGGTTGTGGGAACTTCAGGCGCTGATTCGCGCGCGGCCCATCACGGCAAGCCGGAGTCTGGCCGATACCTTCCAGGCATTGAGAAAGGACCTGCTTTGCCAGGCGCGCGATGTTGAGGAAGTGCGGAATTCAGTCATTGAAATGCGCGAAAAAATTGTGGCGAGTCACAATGTGAAAAACGGGGCGCGATTCAGTCTCAAGAAAGACCGGGGTGGAATTGTCGACATCGAATTCATTGTTCAGTTCTATGTGCTCAGCTACGCGAACCAGCATAACGAGATCTGTGTGCATACCGACAATGTCAGGATTCTTGATGCCTGTGCCGAGACGGGTCTGATCAAGCGCGAATCCGTCGAGGAGCTCAAGAAAATCTACATCGCGTACCGAAAACATCTTCACCAACTCAGCCTGCAGTTACTGCCGGAAACCGTAGCCGCAGATATGTTTGCTGAGGAGCGGTCCATCATACAAAACTACTGGACAAGTCTGTTACACTTATCGGCTGTTTGATCTGAGGGAGTCCAGTAGAAATGTCAATGTCTGATAGGGATGGGGTCATCTGGTACGACGGCGAGTTTGTGCCGTGGCGAGAGGCAACTACCCATGTCCTGACACACACACTGCACTATGGGGGCGGTGTTTTCGAGGGCGTTCGCGCCTATCAGACGGATCAGGGCACTGCCATCTTCCGCTTGCATGATCATACCGAACGGTTGTTCAATTCCGCAAAAAGTATCGGCATGTCTTTGCCGTACAGCCCGGAGCAGATCAACCAGGCGCAGCTGGATGTCGTGCGCAAGAACAAGCTGCGGTACGGCTACATACGGCCGATGTGCTTTTACGGCTCCGAGGGGATGGGCCTAAGGGCCGATAACCTGAAGGTCCACTGTATTGTTGCCGCGTGGGAATGGGATGCCTATTTTGGTGATGAGAAGATCAGGAATGGAATCCGTGTCAGGACCTCATCCTATTCCAGACATCATGTGAATGTTGCCATGTGCCGGGCCAAGGTGAACGGCAATTACATCAATTCCATGCTTGCCTTGAATGAGGCACTGCAGGACGGCTATGACGAGGCCCTGCTGCTGGATGTCGACGGGTTTGTAGCCGAGGGGAGCGGTGAAAATCTTTTCATTGTCAAGGACGGCACACTCTATTCACCGGAGCTGGCCTCAGGACTGGACGGCATTACCCGGAAAACCGTCATTACGCTGGCCGATTCGATGGACATCCCACTGGTGGAAAAGCGCATTACACGTGATGAGGTGTACATCGCAGATGAGGCCTTCTTCACGGGTACCGCAGCAGAAGTCACACCGATTTGCGAGCTGGACAACCGCAGCATCGGGGAAGGCAAGACAGGTCCAGTCACCCGGCGACTCCAGACCAGGTATTTTGAGCTGGTCCGCGGCAAAGGTGAGTTACCCGGTGATTGGCTTGCCTACGCGTAGGCGGCCTTGAACCGATGCATCCGACAAGCTTGCCTGTCCTGGGCCACCCTGTGGCCTGCATGTTCTTGAGACGGGACCCATGAACCTGAAAAATCTCTCTAAGGCAAGGATTCTGGTCATCGGAGATGTCATGCTCGATAAGTATTGGCTGGGGGAGACCAGTCGTATATCTCCTGAGGCGCCTGCGCCAATCGTCAATATCAAAAACATGGAAGACCGGTTGGGCGGTGCGGCCAATGTAGCAGTCAATGCCAGCAGCGTGGGAGCTGCCGTGACTCTGGTTGGACTAGTTGGCCATGATGTAAACGGCAAAAGGCTGATGGAGTTGCTGGAGGATACGGGTATCGATGTAAAAATCATCCGGAAGGAGAATTACGAGACACCTACAAAATTGCGTGTTGTCAGTCGAAACCAGCAATTGCTCAGACTGGATCACGAAAACAACCATGAGGAGATTGACAACTCCGAAGTTCTGGAAGTCTGCGAACGGCTGGTTCCAGAGTTCGCGACGATTGTGATTTCAGATTACGACAAGGGAGCAGTCACAGGAGTTGGGCACATTATTGAAGCCGCACGCAAGGCGAACAAGCAGGTCATTGTGGATCCGAAAGGAGCCAGCTTTGGCAAGTACAAAAATGCGAGCATCATCACCCCGAACTATCAGGAGTTCATACAAGTTGCCGGAGAATGCAGGGACGAGGAAGAGCTTGAGGATAAGGCTGTTCGGATGTGCAGGGAATTAAATCTCGAGGCGTTGCTTGTCACACGCAGTGAACATGGCATGTCCTTGTTCACGCAAGGACAACCTGCCAGGCATTTTCCTACACAGGCCAGGGAAGTCTACGATGTCACGGGAGCCGGGGATACCGTGGTAGGCCTGTTTTCCTCAGCTGTATCTGCTGATTACTCAACCGCAGATGCCGTGAAAATTGCGAATCTCGGGGCAGGGGTTGCAGTAAGCAAGCTTGGTACCGTAGCAGTGACTGCAGAAGAGCTGGACTTCAGTTTGCGAGTCTCAAGTACCAGAGGGAAACGGGTTGCCGACCTTGAAGAGTTGAAGCAGGCAGTGGCTGGCTTGAGACGCAAAAATGAAAAAATTGTGTTTACCAACGGATGTTTCGATCTGATCCATCGCGGCCATATTGCCTGTCTGCGTGATGCCAAGTCCAGAGGCGAATGCTTGATTGTGGCGATTAATGACGACTCTTCAGTAAAAAGCATCAAGGGGGAAAGTCGTCCCGTGTGCAGTTTGCAAAACCGCATTGAAGTGCTGGAAGAGTTAAGCTGCATTGACTGGATCATACCTTTCTCCGAAGACACACCCATGACACTGATCGAGGAACTAAAACCCGATGTTTACGTCAAGGGCGGTGATTATGAAAAGGAAAAACTGGCCGAATACGAACTGGTCAGCAGCTACGGAGGGGAAGTTGTCATCTCGCCTTACGTGGAAGGCTGCTCAACAACCTCGATCATTGACTCAATCTCAAACGCCTGACATGCTCTATTCGGGCTGTTCCTTTGCAGACCATACGAACACCCCAGCGTCACTTGCTATCTGGCGCACAGAAATATTACTTGGCTGATTTTAGAAGGTTGATCCTTTTCACGATGTTGAATCCTCCCGAATTCCAGAAGTTGAGCACATGCCACCAGTAAGTTCTGTAGTCATCCTTCAGGTATAGATGCAATAACTCCTTCTGCGGAACCTCACCGACTCTGAATCTCGCCAAGCACTTAAGATCAAAAAACCGCTTTAAAATCTTGTAGGGGCTGCGCGAAAATGTGCAACGATCATTGTCAATTAAGGTAAATCTGGCCGTTGCTATGTCTTTCACATCAAGTGTATCTATATTCTGTCGGTTGAGGTCTGTCAGTATATTGCCTCCATGCGGGTCATCATGTCGAATATTGGCTGCATGTATTTCATTAACCAAATCAGCGCATCGGACGGCAATTGATTTGATCAGAGCATCTTTGTTTGCCACATCAGACTGGAGTATGTACCCACATAACTCAGTCACAGTGATTTCACCCTCAACTTTTTGGTACAACAGATAACTTTTTCGATTCCACCAGGTTGCCCGAAATGTCCAGTAGGCTATAGGCTTGATGGTGTCGACACCTGCACGCTGTAGTCGCAGGCTGCCCATATAACTCTTGTAATTGTAGTCTTTAAACAGACCTGTCAAAAACAGATCTATTTTTCTGCCAAGCTTATAGTGCCTGCTGATTTCGGATACTTTCATGACAACACAACAGCCTTCCGGTTTATAGTCAAAGCAGTACAGGCGATTTCTTTTCCTACTTTTTTTGCCAAGCAGTAGTTGGGCTTTCTCGTATTTCAAAAACTGCTTTTCCCGTATCCACTTCTCAGTGAGGTGATGGGATGTTAAGTCACTGTTAATCACGTGTTTCCCATATGGGTAGGACTGCTTCTTCATGCTAGAGCAGATTTGTATGTGGGCGTGATAGATTGATAGGATTCTGAGATATCTGGAATTTTACAATCTCCTCTATGCAAGATCAAAGCATGTTAGCCTTAAATCGTGATGGGTTTTGAAACACTTAGTGCTATGAAAGCACGCGAGGTGGAGTTACAGCAGACTGTATTTTTGCCGGATGAAATACAGGTAGGAAGCTTTCTTGGCAGGGGTCGGCGTTCATTTTCCTACAAGGGAAAATATGAAAATCAAGATGTTGTCATCAAGGTTTACAGAAGGGAGTTTGTTGAAAAGTATCAACAAAAATGTAGTGTTGATATTGCAGAATTTGAGTTCGAGCGCAATACGAATCTATATCGCATTGATGATATAAGGCAATATATTTCGAGACCTTATAAGGTTTTCAAATATGACAGTGGTTATACACATTCATTCGTACAGGAGTATGTAGAGGGCATCACACTTAAACAACTAATCAATCAGTCAGGATTTCTTCCTAAAGAAGTCCTAGATGCTGGGTACAAGATTGTCAAAATTGCAGAGGCTAATGGAGTACACGATATTGATATCAGTCAAGGCAACATCAAAGTAACTCGAAGAAAAGGGGTTTGGATCCCCAAGTTGTACGATTTCAATCTGTTACCCCAGCACATTAGTCCCCCCAACCTACTTATAGCTTTAGGTATCAAGTTGGGGCTGCGTAGGAAGTCATGGAGAGACTACAGAAGTTTAAAATGTTGGAAAAAAGCAGGTATGCAACAACGGTCATTAAACATGCAGCAAAATAGTGAATAAAGATTTAAGCAAGCTTATTTGGGTGGCACTTCCAGTTGTAGTTTTTCTGGTACCTTACCTTTCGAGAATGGGAGGCATAGGTGCGGATTTGTACTTATATGGAGAAGATGGCTGGATAGAGATTCTGACTGTAATTTTCTTACTTGTAGCGATCTTCTTTGGCGTGACATTTTTGTTATTGAATAAGGTGCCAAGCCACGGTTGGATCCGATGGTGGATGGTACTTCTTATTCTTGGCAGTATCTATTTTGCTGGGGAAGAAGCAAGCTGGGGACAACATTTTCTTGGATTTAGCACCCCTGAATATTGGCAGGGCTTCAATGATCAGGGTGAAACGAACCTCCATAATACAAGTCCTTTATTCGATCAACTCCCAAGGACACTTTTGTCGGCTGCTGCTTTAATTGGAGGAGTCTTGGTACCCTTGTATTTTTTATTTGTTCAACGATACCCCAAAAGGTCATCGTTACACTACTGGCTATGGCCTACATATGTATGCGTGCCTGCTGCTTTCTTATCCTTGTTAGTAAGTTGGCATGAGAAAGCTTACAAGTTCGTGGATGTGGAGATTCCAGTTATCCTTGATGTGCGCGCTGGAGAAGT
Source organism: Gammaproteobacteria bacterium (assembly GCA_026710875.1). Taxonomy (GTDB): domain Bacteria; phylum Pseudomonadota; class Gammaproteobacteria; order UBA4575; family UBA4575; genus WTFY01. Next base: position 31,093 of record JAPOQE010000046.1, read on the forward strand.
AAAAGAAAGCTTACTGGCACTATTTATAATGATTTATATCGTATCTATTTGGTATAGGAGCAGATGCTACCAAGGCAAGTCGTGAATCCAAATCAAGCGTTGCAGAATATTAGCCTGTAAGCCACCCAGCGGATCCGATAGACACTGATCATATGTGCATGCAGGAGATAAATGGAGTACCTAGGTATGGTTTCTAGCAGCTATCCTTTGCTTAGCTTTCTATATAGTAAAGCATCCTTGTAGGTTTTCTCGATGGCATCATTGATATTTTTATTTGGCTGTCTTTCAGGGTGATACAGATGATAAACGATAGCCCGATTTAAGAGTGGATATCGATGCACGCCTGCCCTCAAAAGCTGTATTTCAAGCTGGGCATCTTCTCGGCAATTCTCTTTTGTTTCATAAATTTTGTCATCAAAATCAGGATATCTGCCGACACTTTCAAATAGAGTTTTATGCAAACTGAAATTGACCCCCATGAGACGTCGTTCACTTGGGTGGAAGCACCTGGCAAGCCAACTTGGCAACCGAATGCCAAGCAGATAGCGTTTAGTGTCTTTGCTGAGTGCGCTAAATAGAATTGGCCCAATAATTTTTTCCAGCTTTTTTGATTCAACAAATGACACGTCGATAATTTTCGATAAATTTGGGCCAAGTCTGACTCTTCTTCCGCATAGAACCGTTCCATTTTTTGTTGCATCCATGTGGTCGCTTACCCAATGGGAGTGCGGCACTGAATCACCGTCTAAAAATAGCAGGTAACTGCCCGTAGCCTCTTTAGCAGCCGTATTACAAATCTTTAATTTGCGATTTCCAATATCTTCATGCCAGACGTGCCTAACAGGAGGCGTGATGATTTGTTGCCATTTTTCTATGACAGCTGCTGTCTCTTGTGTGGAGCCATCGTCTGCAACAATAATTTCTGAGGGAGATTCAGTTTGTAAACTCAATCCACATAGCACCATCTCAAGCGCGTGCGGATTGTTATAAGTACTAATGATAACGGATGCGGAAATGGGCATAGTAATACTAGTAAAGCAGGTTGATTTCTCTAAGGGAAGGCTAATCTGGCTACCAGCATGAATGAAGTTTAGGGCCACTATTACACAGCTGTGTGTACAGAATAGCCAAACATAAATTCCTCCAAAACTCTGTAACTAGGAGCTATTCTGAACATCTGAGAAGACTAGGGATTTCTCCAGATTTATGTATACACAATACATCATAGTGTCGCCATTTATTAAAGTTGTCTTCAGTTATTTCAGGGCCCGCACCCAACGGCTCGTTAGTTATCTTATAGACGAAATAGCCCAGTCCCAAGAGAAAGGTAAGCAGTTCTTTCCGGTACTGAGAATCAGTGTTTTTAAAAACTTCCGCCTTGATAACCGGTTTATAGCAATTAATGATGTCATGCATTGACTTGAGGACGTATAAGTCGTAACCCTCAGCATCAACTTTTATGAATTTTAATCGTGGCAGGAATTCCTGATAGTTTTCACGCAGCTCTTTGGCCAAATCCAAACAAAATACTTCCTGCTTGAATGGATGGCCATGCTTTATAGCTGGTATATTTTCATGGCGCCCACCATTGCAAAAGCCAGCATCTGAATATTCAAATTTCATAAATCCCTCATATGTGGCTGCGGCTGCCATCATAGTTTTTATGTTAGTGGCATGGTTGTTCGCCCGAGCATTTTTCTCAAGAACATGGTAAATAAAAGGGTTAGGTTCAAGCGCTAAGGCACAACCACTGTTGCCTGCAGCCAATGCCATGGGAAGAGTTGAGTATCCCATGTGTGCACCAATATCAATACAGAAATCCCCTTCCTTTAATATTGCACGGTGCGCATCCACCATTTGGGTGTTGATCGTTTTTTTTGCTTCGCCATGATGGGGGTGAAGCCAGCGGGCAAAATGAATAGTTTCATTGCCCAAGTCAACATCATGGATTGCGTAGCCATAATGCTTGGCTTTTCCACGAAAACCTAGAAATTGGAAAACGTTTTTAATTTTCATCTTATGTTCCAAATCCAATACCTTGGGGCGGACAGTCGCACAATCTGGCTCTCGCTATGTCAGATGGGATGACCACAGGTATTCAGTATCCTGACATTACACGCTATATTTGAGGGTTCCTAAGGTACGACGCTACAGTCATTCCCTTACAACTGACCATTCTCTACACGGCACTAAAGGCTATTTATCCAAATTTTCATGGCGCTGAAATTGGACGCAACTATACAACTTGGGACATTTATTTTGAAAGGTCTTTGCAAAGGTTAATACATGCCCACAGCAAAATTATATTAGTGGTTAACTGCACTTCTCTCTATGATCTTGCTAAAACTGTATTAGACTAGCTTACTTGAAAAACCATGCCAAATCTGTAGTTCCAGAAACTAGCAAGACTTTCAAACAGTACGAGATTCCCAGACAAATGAATTTGTTAGACTCTTGACCGAACGTTAGTGCATTTGGATCATTCATGGCTAAGAATCGTGATATTTATGCCCGCGCTATGGCCGAGAATGCTTATGTCCAGGATTACTTTGAGTCTAAAAGAAACGGTTATTTTGTAGAGGTTGGGGCCCATGATCCAATAAATTTTGGGTCTCAGTCCTGGCATCTTGAAAATGATTTCGGTTGGCATGGTGTTTTGGTTGAACCAATTCCAGAACTAGCCTCAATGTGCAGAAAATATCGGCCAAAATCTAAGGTCTTCGAATGTGCCTGTGTGGACGGAGAAACTACAAATACAGTTTCGTTATTTATCCCTAGGAAAATCCAAGGAGGGGCAGATATCCTGGGAAGGTCTGCAATTGAGCCAAACATTGATGATGGGTATTTTCAATTTCACAGAAAGTTGCAGGTTGAAGCAAGGACATTCAACTCCATTTTGCTGGATGCTAGTGCGGGACAGATTGATCTGTTATCGATAGATGTTGAAGGCGCTGAGCTAGAAGTGTTGCATGGACTTGATTTGAACTGCTATCGACCTAAACTGATATTGCTTGAAGATAAATTTGTTCATTTGAAAAAGTACAGATACCTGAAAAAGCACGGCTATAGGTTAGTGAAGCGTACCCGGGAAAATTGCTGGTATGTTCCTGTTGATGCTAAACGTCCACCACAAACTATTCTGGAAAAAATTCGTTTATTCAAAAAAATGTATATCAGCATCTGGAGGAGAAAGCTGGAGTTCTATATCAGAAATCAGTTACTCAAGGGTAAAATCAAAATTGTATGAAGCTAAGTGCTTTGAGAATGAAATAAACCAGCAATCAGTACTCAGCATATGATTTTTCTTCCATGATCCCAGAACCAAGCAGTACATTGATTTCTTTCTTAGTGGCTGCGCGTTTGTCGTTTTGTAAATACACAGAACGCGCCAGTTCCACAAATTCCTGATCAAACTCTTTGCGAGCTTCCTTGATACGAATCTTGTCTTCGATTTCCCAGAGGGCGATGTTTGTTGTCTTGAGGGATTGTTTGAGTTCACGCATTTTGTCGTTGTCAATTGAGGACTGTTTCCATATCTGTTCCAGCAAGTCCAGTTCCGTTTTAACGTTGCGCAGCTTTTCACCATCCGGAATTTGCTTTGCCTTGATTTCCAAAATAGTGATTTTGTCCAGTAATTCCCCCGGTGAGACAGGTATGCGTATATTTTCCATAGTACAGGTTCGGCCTTGATGGTTTATCGGTGGCTGCAAAGAGTGTCCAGTTTGGAAGTTACTTCATCCACGGTAATCAGGTCCATGACTCCCGGGAATTCGAGTTTCGTGCCCCATTTTAATTCATTTTCAGGTTTGTATTTAAATGCCTGCGCAGCAGCTCCGTACTTGTCCACACACCATTGCCTGCTGAGGTAAGGGCCGCTGCGCTTCGGGTTGCTTGCGGCATAAAGCCCGATGACTGGCGTACCCAAGCCGGTAGCCAAATGCGCGGGACCGGAGTCGGGCGAGATGATGACATCTGCACCCTGCAGCAGGGCAAGAAATTTTTTCAGGGTATCTTTACCGATCAGGTTCAAAGCCTTCATTTGCATGCAGGCCTCGATCTCCTTGCCCATTTGAATTTCTGTCCGGGACTTCCCACCGCAGAGTATGACCTGGGCATCAAGTGAGCGGATAGCATGTTCGGCAGTCGCTGCATAGCGTTCCGCACGCCAGTTTCTGAGTGGATGACTAGAACACGGACTGATAATCACCTTAAATCGGTCATCTTCAAGATGCTCTTGCGCGAAATGATGGGCACTCTCCGGGATGGTGTAGTCCCAGCGCAGATCACGGTCCGGTAAGCCAATGTGTTCGATGAAGCTGAAAAAGCTGTCCAGCACATGCTGTTGTGGAGTTGGCTTGATATGGTGTGTGACAAAAAAAGAGTGCAGGTCCTTTGCACGTGCCCTGTCATACCCTAGCTTAAGGTCTGCATGGATCAAAGTACTGAGGATGTTTGCTCTCAGTGAGACTTGGGTACATAACAGTACATCAAATTTCCGGTGCCTGGTTTGCCGGGCAATGGACCGATAACTGCCCAGCCCCTTTGTCTTGTCAAACTTGATAAACTCAATGCCGGGGATGTCACCAATCAGTTTGGCTTCGTTTTTCCCGATGATCCAGGTCAGTTCAGTTTCGGGCCAGTATTTCTGAATCGTGCGCACGACCGGGACCATGTGTGTTATATCCCCAATCGAGGAGAGTCGTAGGAGACAGATGGATTTTGGTGGGCTGTCCATATTGTGTGAGCTACAAGTCGAAGTATGACCGCAAAAGCAGATTCAATGGATTACGTTGAATTCAAACACTATGGTAACGACATTGTTGCCTACAACAAAAGCCTGTTTTCTGACTTTCAGGCTGATTTGTTTAGCCCTGAATTCCTTTCTTCAGATCCAGCCCTGCAGCACAGGCGCCTTTCACCAACCGACATCAAGGGCCGACAGGGGCTGCATTTGTTCACCTATCAAAACCAGACTCTGGTATTGAGGCACTATTACCGCGGCGGCGCAGTTTCCAAATTCATCAACGACAGCTACCTCTGGTGCGGTTTACACAGAACCCGCGCAGTCTGTGAATTGCAGCTCCTGTTTTCCCTGCAGCAGATGAACCTGCCTGTCCCAATCCCGGTGGCCGCGCATGTGCAAAAAAACGGTTTCACCTACCGTGCAAATATCGTGACCCGGCTCATCCCGGATGCACAATCACTGAGTTTGAGGCTAGCTGAAAATCCGCTCCCGGCTGAAGTCTGGCGCAAGATTGGAGCTGTGGTCAGGCAATTTCATGAAAATAACTGCAATCATGCGGACCTGAATGCACATAATATTCTGCTGGATAGGAAAGAAACAGTATTCCTGGTTGATTTTGACAGATCAGTAATTAATAAAAAGGCGAGGGTGGCAGGGCAAAAGAATTTGGCCAGGCTGCGGCGTTCGCTGCTCAAGCTCAAAAAAACGGAACCCTTGTTTCATTTTTCTGGACAGAATTTCATATCGCTGATGGAGGGCTATGACACGGCTTAGGTGGGCTGCAGAATGGGACGCAGGTGCTCAATGTAGCTGTCCAGCACGGATGCCTTCTGCCTCACAAACTGCTGCGCATTTTTCCCGTATTGATCCCGCACATCCGTGTTGTTCAACAGGCGTGCCAGTTCAAGCCCCAGGTCCTGATTGTCGTCGACCTGGATGACTCCATCTGCCTCCTGCAGTTCTTTAGTCTCAAGCGCAAAGTTCTCGGTGTGCGGGCCTATTACAGTGCATTTTCCAAATCCGGCAGGCTCAAGGAGATTGTGGCCTCCACGGGATATCAGAGAGCCCCCGACAAATACCAGTGCCGCCTCGCTGAGAAATCCGTCGAGTTCACCAAAAGTGTCTACGATATAAACATCGGTCTGGCTTGTTGTGCCGTTTGCCTGGCTGTGCAAACTCACCGTCCAGTTTTGTTGTTGCAGTTGGCGACACAAAGCCTGGCTTCGCTCCGGATACCTTGGTGCAATTACCAACAGGTGTTTTTTCTCTCGCAAGAGCGGCAGGTGTTGTGCCAGTTGCAGTTCCTCGTCCTCATGTGTGGAAATCGCAAGTACAAAAGGGTATTTGGTGGCAGTCTGTTGCAAGGGTTTGTCAATCCGGGTCGAGGCATATTTCAGGTTACCGCCGACGTGCGTTGTTTGATGCTCAGCCCCCAGGCGCAGGAATTTCAGGCGATCCTCTTCGGAGCGTGCCAGAATCAGGTCCAGGTTTTGCAGCGAAAACTGCTGTTCGTTCTTTAGGAATCGGTTTGCACGCAGTGTTTTATCAGACAACCTGCCATTTATGATGGCAATGGTGATGTCGTTTTTTGCCGCTTGAAAAAACAAGGTTGGCCAGATTTCGGTTTCGAGGACCAGCACGCAGACGGGGCGCACATGTGCCAATAGCTGGCTGACTGCGAACGAGTAATCAAGTGACATGTATACATGTGAGATTTTTTTATCCTCCAGCTTTGAAACCAGCACAGCGGCGGTGGGAGTGTTGGTGGAAATGACCAGGTGGTGATCCGGATACAGGTCGCGCAGTTTGAAGATCAAAGGCTTTGCAGCATGAAACTCGCCCACAGAGGCACAATGGATCAAGAGCGAGGGTAGGGTGATGCGCGGATAGTCAATACCAAAGCGTTGCAGGAAGTAGCGCCGGCCCCCGTCTTTTACAGCCCGGTATACCGTGTATCCAAAGGCAATAGGACTCAGCAGAATTACCAGTGCTCTATATCGCAGTGTGGTGCGATGAATCGGTTTTGGCATGCAGGCTAATTTAGCCAATCATCGATCTTTAGTAAATCATCCACTGAAAGCGTACCCGTAGCCTGCTTGAGTTTCAGTGTGTGCAAAAGATAATCGTAACGTGCTCGCGCATGGTCCTGTTTGGCACGAAAGGTATCCTGCACGGCGAGCAATACGTCTACAGAAGTACGTGTACCTGCCTGGAATCCGGCTTCATCGGCGCGTGTGGCCGCCTCATTCGACTCGACAGCAGTGGCCAGGGCTTTGACGCGACTGATCCCGGAAATCACGTTCAGGTAAGCGTCACGCACATCCTGAATGGTCTGGCGCCGTACTTTCTCATACTCATTTTTTGCAAGGTTGGCATTATGGTGCGCCTGTTTAGTTGTGTAATACGTTCTGCCTCCCTGAAAGATTGGCAAGTTGAGTTCCAGACCCATACGGGTGTCTTCTGTTTTGCGTGGACCTGAAAGTCCGCCGGTATCTGCATAGGAATATGAACTCACGATATCGAGTGTAGGGTGATAACGCGACTGCTGTAATTTGATTTCCTGTTGAGCGATCTTGCTTGCGTACTCGCTCGACAGCAGTGTCAGATTCTGTTGCAGGCCCTTGGTCACCCAGTCCTCGGCGTTGTTCGGGTCCGGTGAAACAAGCTCCACCCGGTTCGACAGGGTGTATAGGTGATCCAGACGCTCTGTAATGATGACTTCCAGTGCAGCCTTGGAGATTTCCAGCGTATTCAGTGCCTCGATTTCCTCAACCACAGCAAGATCATAGGAAGCCTGGGTTTCATGTACGTCCGTTTTTGCAATCAGGCCCACTTGAAAATGTTGTTTGGCCTGTTCAAGTTGACGGCCAATGGCTTTCTTTTCGGATTCTTTGAACGTGACTGCATCTTGTGCGGCCAGTACATTGAAATAGGCGACTGCAGTGCGCACGATCAGAGCCTGATGTGCAGCGTCAAGATCGACTCTGGCCTTGGCGACAGAATTTTTGGCCTGGCGGAACTGTACATAAAAGTCTCGGTGATACAGTGCCTGACTGAGGTTCAGGCTGTACCCGTGGGAGTTGAAATCCACTGGTCTGCCTGGGATGCCGAACATACGCCCCCTGGTTTTCTGACGGTTATCGGCCGCGCTTGCGCTCAAGTTCGCCTGGGGCAGAAGATTTGCACGGGCAATTGGCTTTTTCTGGGCTTCTGCCTGGTACCTTGATTCCGCAATCTGGATATCGGCATCGTGTTGCTTGGCCAGAGAATACACATCAAATAGGCCCTTTGCAGATACTGGGGTTATATTTGCTGTCCACAGTACTGAGAACAGTACGATGAGACTACGGGACAAGGTTCTTAAATACACAATGTTTGACCTCTGGTCTTCCACACTTTGGTTTTAGTACACCGGCATGGACGGGTCTACCTCTTTAGCCCAGCCATCCATCCCTGTGGAAAGGTTGATCACCCTGGCAAAATGGTGCCTGGCCAGAAAACCGGCCACGGCGCGACTGCGTATGCCATGGTGACAGATTACGACGATTTCCTGGTCAGGATTAAGGTCGTGCAGGACACGAGGAATCTGTCTCATGGGCACCAGTGTCGTTTTGGGGAGGTGGCATCGTTCATATTCCCAGGGTTCCCTGACATCCAGAAGGACCGGGTCGGTCTCTGCAAGTTCCAGATGGTTTTTCAGCTCCTGTGGGCTGTATTCCATGAATGTCATAACTGGAAAGCCTTTGATTTTTCAAGGCCTATCAGTGGGCGGAGGCTGGTCTCAAACAGCGTCGTGCACTGTAACCCCTGTGCATCCAGCCGGGTGAGAAGTTGCGCGTGCATGGCCGGGGCTCTTCCTGTTACGACAAACATTCGCCCCCCCGCGGCAAGCCGTTCCTCAAAGAGATTCTGATATATCGGCATGGAGGCAGTCACAGCAATCACGTCATACGTCTTGTCAGTGCATTCACTCAAGGCATCTCCCTGAGAAAACTCGACATTTTCAATTTCCAGCTTTGCCATGGTGCTTTGCGCCTGGGCTGACAGATCTTCAAAGCATTCAATGGTATCTACATAACCACCCAGTCGTGCAAGGCAGGCGGTCACGAACCCGCTGCCTGTCCCGATTTCAAGAATTCTGTCGCCGGACTTGATCTCCAGCGCTTGGAGCATGCGTGCCTCAAGTTTCGGTGACATCATGCATTGCTCATGCGGGAGAGGAATTTCCAGATCGGAAAATGCCAGGTTGCGGTACTGACCAGGCACAAATAATTCGCGCGGTGTCTGGGCAAACACTTCCAGCACATCAGCATCCAGAACATCCCAGGGACGAATCTGTTGCTGAACCATATTCAATCTGGCTTGTTCGGTATCCACGAACCTATTTATACCTTGGTTTGCTATATTCTTCGTGCAGACGTTTATAGACTATATCAATATCGTCAGTGCGTGACCTACAGGACCCACTGCTGCACGGCAGTGCAATATACTGTAAAAACACACAGGTTTCATGAATCCGACACCATACAGCGAGTACTTTTGAACGCGAGGACAATACTTGTAATCGGTCCAGCCTGGGTGGGCGACATGGTCATGGTGCAGAGTCTGTTCATGGCTCTGAAACGGCAAAATCCCGGTAATGTCATTGATGTGGCTGCACCAGCGTGGTCTGCGCCGGTGCTCGCACGCATGCCGGAGGTCAGGAACATTGTTGAAGTGGACTTGAGCCATGGAGAGCTGGGCTTGCTGAAACGAATGCGCATTGGCCGGGCTTTGCGCAGCAGGTATGACCAGTCCATCATTTTGCCCAGATCTTTCAAGTCTGCGCTGATTCCATATTTTGCAGGTATCGCGCAGCGTACCGCCTACCGGGGTGAAATGCGCTACGGGGTGGTTAACGATATGCGTGTACTCGACACGGAGGCCACTTACAAGGCGGTTGAGCGGTATGTCGGCCTGGGGTCTGATCCATCAGACCCTGTCCAGCCTCCTGAAATCCGCTTTCCAAAACTGCAGGTGCACGAAGACAAGCGCCACAAAGCGGCAGCCCGGCTGGGGATCAATGAGGCAGTTCCCTGTGTAGCTCTGATGCCCGGGGCAGAGTTCGGGCCGTCCAAACGCTGGCCGGCGCAATACTTTGGAGAGTTGGCAATGTTGTTTGATAAGCAGGGATTTGATGTGTACATATTCGGCTCTGCCAAGGACCAGGCCATTGGACAGGAAGTGGTCGACGCATCGAATCACTGTGCCAAAAATCTTTGTGGGCAGACCAGCCTGGAAGAGGTGGTCGACTTGCTTTCGCTGGCAAAAATTGCCATCACCAATGATTCGGGACTGATGCATATTGCCACGGCAGTCGGTCGGCCCGTGGTGGTGGTTTACGGGTCCATTACGCCTGAATACACCCCGCCATTGTCCGATACTGCAAGAATCGAGTACCTCAATCTGGAGTGCAGCCCCTGCTGGCAAAAGCAATGCCCATACGGACATTACAACTGTTTAAAGAATCTTGGCGTACGTCAGGTGTATGAGAGCGCCAAGGAACTGTTAGCGGCCGAAAGGGGCTAGAGAAAGTAATCCGAGCGATCAAAACTGGAATCAAGCTGGTCCAGTTTTTCCGGATGGTTGATCAAATCCTCGATAAACCAGTTGGCATGGTTGTACAGACAGGTGACGTCCTTGCACTCCTCGGTGGCGTCAAACGTTTCGATCAGCCGCATGGTATTTTTTTGTGTGTCCTGTAGGCTGTCCGGTGTTGCGTAGGCATGTTTCCCGCCCAGCAAAGCCTGGGGGACATGACGATACACGGGACAGTTGAAGATGCCGAGTGGGCTGACTACCTGCCTGAAATACTGCATGTGGCAATTGTGCGGTTGCTTGCTGTAGTTCATGTAGGTGCCGTTTTCAAGTACGCGAAGATTTGTACTTTCCACCACTGCAAAGCTCTCATCTTCAAGCTTTTGAGCCTCGCAGATGGCGTTGCGGATCTTGGTCATGATCGTGGCCACGTGTTCCTGCTTCTTTTCTATGCCGACGACTTCTGCGTTATTCAGTTC
>JAPOQE010000047.1 GCA_026710875.1 Gammaproteobacteria bacterium
ATTGCACACGGCGTGGGTGTGCATCATGCAGGGCTTTCTGATGAGGTACGTGTCCTTATGGAGAGGCTGTTTGAAGAAGATGAACTCCGATTTCTTGTGGCTACGACAACTATTGCTCAGGGTGTCAACTTTCCTATATCGGGTGTGGTGATGGCTTCTCATCAGTATCCCTATGGAGAGGGTATGCCGCCGGAGGATTTTTGGAATATCGCTGGTAGAACCGGACGAATTGGGCAAGGAAGTATAGGGGTAGTAGCATTTGTCGCTAATAATCAAGAAAAGGCCAATATTTTACGTGAATTCATCAATGAACAATCGGGCGAATTAAATTCAGCACTCATCACATTAGCGCAAAAAGCGGGGGACCTACTTAATGACCTGGGAGAAATCGTTAAAAATCAGCCTGAATGGTCCGCATTTGTTCAGTATCTTGCTCACACCTATCGACAGATGGGACAGCCTGAAGGATTCGCCAACGACATTGAGCAAGTGCTTCGAAATACTTTTGGTTTCGAGAAACTGCGTGCAGAAGACTCAACGCTGGCGAACCGTCTCCTAAATGGGGTTCGTTCCTATACTGACTATCTTCAGGAGCCCGACCAACCTATCAAACTCGTAGATAGTACAGGCTTTTCTCTTGAGAGCATTAAAACTGTAATGAATAAGGTAGAGCAAGCAGGTATTGGACGGGATACCTGGAATGCTGATTCTCTTTTTAGTCAGGAGGACCAAAACCTTCAGGCAATGATGGGCGTGCTACGACAAGTGCCTGAATTACGGAAAAACTTGAATGTGGTCACCGGTGAGGAGCTACTTAATGAGGACAAATTGGCTCTAATCATCAAGGATTGGGTAAATGGTGCATCCGTCAAAGATATTTCGGAGCGTTACTTTATGGCCAAAAATGATGATGTTACGCAAGCGATGACCAAATGTGGTCAAAATTTGTTTGGCAAATTAACACAGACTACCGCCTGGGGGTTAGGAGCACTCCTTTCGATTACTGAAAGTGACATGCCAGAAGATCAGATGCACACGCTCAACAATCTTCCTTCAAGAGTTTATTATGGTGTTAATGACGATGCTGCTATCGCTCTCAGATTGCTTGGTATTCCAAGATCGGCAGCGACAAGGCTTGCAGATAGCATGGGAGATGTACTGGATGAACCGTTATCCAATGTAAGAAGCCGATTACGTGATATGGACGAAGCAAATTGGTGGCAAGCTCTCGGAGAACGAGAGGGAGAAATCTATCGAAAGGTATGGCGTATGCTTGAGGGTTTGGATTGAGATAGGACTAAGAATGACACCATTTAATTTAATGAAGACACCCTCTTTCAACAGACCATAGCCGAGTATCTGAAAACAAAGATTTTTCGATGAGCACAAAGACCTTATTCCTGGCGTGGCAGTACAAAAGAGGGGAGGGCCAACCGTGGTTTCCGTTGGGCAGACTGGACATCGAGCCGTCGTTTTATCGTTTCCGCTATACGGGCGGGGCTGTGCGAGCACAGCAAGAGTTGAATTATCCGCCCCTCCTGAGCTTTCCCCAACTGCACAGAGATTACCGATCCTCAGCACTATTTTACCAGTTTCAGAATCGGGTTATGAAGCCGAACAGACCGGACTTTGCCGATCACGTTCAGCGACTCGACCTGCCTGAAAGTGCCGATCCATTCGAGATGCTATCGGTAAGCGGTGGCTATCGGGTAACCGACGATTACGAGGTCTTTCCAAAACTGGTCAAAGCCGAC
>JAPOQE010000048.1 GCA_026710875.1 Gammaproteobacteria bacterium
CGGAATCACCGGCTCGTCCAGCACATGGTAGGCATAGTTGTACTGCTCAATGTCCTCACGCAGCTTTTCTATTTTCTGCTTGATCGCGCGGGTCATAACCAAGTGCCTTGTCTCCGTTTACGATACGCAGCAATCCGATCAGACGCTGTGGTGGAAGCAGGAATTATGCAAGCAATTCTGTCAACACTTTCTGCAAGTACACGAAGGTCTACGTGTCTTGATCCGTGCTCGGATGCTTTAGGCTGAACAGCTGTACTTCTTCCTGAAGGTGAGCAATCGTCTGTTGACTCAGGCGGTTACGTGATTCATCGAACACGTCTCCTTGCAGGTATTCGGAGGCTCTTTTTGCTGCTTCCAGCATGACGTTGAACGCCTTCAGCCCGTTTTCGGGACCCGGCAGACTCATCACAAAACTGATCCCCGGGGTTTCGAACTGATCCATGCCATCCTGGTCGAACGTCCCTGGCTTGACTGCATTCATTACGCTGTACATGGCTTTCCTGCCACTGAGACGCTTGACCTTCTTATGGAAGATACGCATGTCGTCGTATTCAAGGTCAAGCTCCCGGGTAAGATCCATGATACTGGTGCCTTTGAACGTTCTTGGTCGTCTTGCCATCACATGCAGCACAACCAGTTTTTGTTCTTTGGCATCCTGGGCATCTTCGGCATCCTGGGTATCTTCTGCCTGTGCAACCCGATCAGACACTTGGGGGGCTGATTCTTCAGTATCCGATGTTTCAACCCGGTCTCCAGGGTAGTTCGGGTTATCCTTTATTACCCGTACCGGACCCACGGACTCAATCTCTGGGTTCATCTCGGTATCCAGAGGATTGATCAGGCCTTCCTTGTCGAAATTGAAGTCCTCGAATTCCTTTCTTCGGGTTTTGCGCTTTTTGGAGCGCGTAAGGAAGTACAGCAAGACCAGAACAGCCAGACCTGCGAAAAACAATCCTATGCGCAACTCGATTTCCATGCGGTGCCTATCCTAAGCTATGCGAGTCGTGTGTTCACGATCGTGTCATGAAACAGCCTGCATCCCGACTGCTTCCTCGATGTTCACAGAAACCAGCCTTGAAACACCAGGTTCACTCATTGTGATGCCGAGCAACTGATTGGCGTACTCCATGGTACTTTTGTTGTGTGTGATCGAAATGAACTGGACCTGCTTGCTCATATCCTTCAATAGCTCGCAATAACGTGTGACATTGGCATCATCCAGCGGTGCATCGACCTCATCCAGCAGACAGAAGGGAGCCGGATTCAGTTCAAACAGGGAGAATACCAGGGCCACTGCGGTCAGCGCCTTCTCGCCTCCGGACATGAGGTGGATGGACGACAGCCGCTTGCCGGGCAGACGCGCCATAATGGAAATTCCAGTGCTAAGCAGGTCGTCCCCTGTCATGACCAGAAACGCTTTCCCGCCACCAAACAATCGCGGAAACATTTCCTGAAGGCGCTGATTGACGCGGTCAAATATATTCTTGAAACGATCCTTGGTTTCCTTGTCGATCTTGCGAATGGCCTGCTCCAGCATCTCCAGTGCCTTGCTGAGATCCTCATGCTGGCGGTCCAGGTAGTCCTTGCGCTCCTGGTGCTCCTCAAAATCACTGATGGCTGCAAGATTGATTGCGCCAAGCCGTGTAATCTTGCGTCCCAGCGCCTGTACATGTTCTTCCCAACCCTCCAGTTCCGCATCTTCCGGCAACTGCTCGAGCAGGGATACCATCGAACCCCCGTATTCAGCCAGCTGTTCCTCCAGGGTCGCGCTGCGGACATGGGCTTCCTGCCACGTCAGCTTTGCTTCGCTCAACTCGTTTTGCAAAGACTCCTCCTTGCCCTGCAGGATAAGTACGCTTTCACGTTTTGCATGAATCTGGTCTTCCGTCTTCTGCATGACACTGCGTGCTTCAGCCTGGCTGTGCTCAACGTCCACTCGCTGCTCCAAAAGCTCCTTCAACTGCACATCCAGGCCCTCGAGTGGTGCGTCGCTCTCATTGACAGAGGCCTGCAGGGATTCATTACGCTGTTGCAATTGCACAACCTGATCACGTGCTTTCTCCAAAACTGCCTGCGCGGCACGCAGTGAGCTCCTGCACGATTCCAGTTCCAGGCTGAGATCATGAACCAATTCACGGTTCTCAGTATCCGTACCGCGCACGCCTTCCAAGCCCGATGCAAGAGCATCACGCTGGCCCAGCAATACTTCCTTCTCACTGCCAAACTCTTCCACGATCTTGGCAGCCTGCTCTCTTGACACGGTTGACTGGTGCTTTTCCTCCTGCGCCTGACTGATCTCTCCCTGCAGTTCTTTCAAATATCCCCTGAACTGCTCTTCCTGCTGTTTCAGGTGTTCCTGCTCCTGCTCCCAAGTCTCCAACTCCGATTGCACTTGGTGATGGTTCTTTTGTGCTTCAGCCAACTGGCTCTGGGCATCCTCTCTTTCCTGTTCGCAAGCCTCCAGTTCACGTTGCCGGGACTCGAGGTCGGATTCCAGGACCTGAAGGGTCTTGTGCTTTGATGCAAGCTTGTTCTCGAGTTCGCGGATCTCGGTCTTGCGCTGCAGCACACTGCTTTGCTCAACGGCACTTCGTGCCAGCCGCAGCCAGTTATTGCCCATCCAGACACCTTCCCTTGTGATCACCGACTGGCCCGGGCGCAAGCTCTTGCGCCGTTCCATGGCCTGTTGAAGATCATCCGCAGTATGAATATCACCCAGAATCCCGGTGAGATTCACGGGCGCCTGTACGCGATCGAGTAACGTTCCGCGAGCCTTGGCTGTTTGATCTGCCGGAGTCTGGTCCAGCAAGGTCAGGTGACCGCTTTCAATCTGGCTGAACGAGGCCGCGATCTTCTCAATATCCTCCACACATACGGATTCGAGATAGTCCCCAAGCACCGTCTCCACTGCCGCCTCCCAGCCTGCTTCGGTCTTGATTGTGTCCATCAGCCGAGGGGCCGAGTGAAGCCCCCGTTCCTTCAGCCACTGGCCGACTGCCTGGCTTTCCCGGCCAAGGGCCATTTCCTGCATGGCTTGTAGGGATGCGAGTCGGACCTGTGTGGTCTGCAGATCTTCACGAGCCTGCGGCACCCTGGAACGAAGATTTTGGACGGTGTCGCGGCCCTCGCTTATTTTATTCTTTACCTCATCCAGGCTGCCTAGAAGTGTCTGAAGCCTGTTGTTCGTTTGGCTGATACGTGTATTCAGGTTTTGCGTTTTATCAGACCCACGGCGCTCGATGCACTGATTCAGGCTGTATTCGAGACGCTCATTTCGATCCTTGAGTTGCTCCAGGTGGGATTCAAGATACTGCATGCGTGAAGTTTCAACTTCCACAGCCTGCATCGGGCCCGCCATTTTAGCCTGCAGCAATTCCCACTTTTCCTGCCAGTCCGCCATCTCCGCTTCCGCATCGCCCAGCTTCTCCTGGTTCAGGTCCAGGACCTGGCGAGTAGACTCCAGCTGCGGCTCAATTTCGCCGATCCTGGCCTCCAGTTCCTGTTTTTTGGCCTGCTCATTCTCCAATTCCTGCTTTCCCTTGCGCCATGCGGCACGCACCTGCTCCAGTTCATCGCTGTAATGACCGCTGATCTCTTTTGCATGGCGAATGGCTTGCTCTACCCGAGAGATCTCTGCATTCAGGCTGTATTTTTTGCCCTGAACCTCACCGAAGCTTTTCGTTTCATCGGCATGGCGCAGCCGCAATTTATCCACTTCGGATTCTGCAGAACGAATGTCTGCAATGACCTTTTCAATTTCAGTCTGCTTGCGCTCTGCAGACTTTTTCAGTGTTCCCACCTCGTCCTGCTTGGCCTGCCAGCGCAAGGCCAACAGCTCGGCCTTGGCCTGACGTTCCTTTTCTTTCAGCACCTTGTAATGTTCAGCGGCCCGGGCCTGTCGCTTCAGCTGCCCGATACGCTTCGTGATCTCGTCAATCACGTCGTTGAGACGATCAAGGTTCTCGCTGGTATGCCGGATCCGGTTCTCGGTTTCGCGTCGCCTTTCCTTGTACTTGGAGATCCCGGCAGCTTCTTCAAGGTAGACACGCAATTCTTCCGGTTTCGTGTCGATCAGCCTCGAGATCATGCCCTGCTCGATAATCGCGTAGCTGTTGGCACCCAGGCCGGTGCCGAGGAACACGGATACGATGTCCTTGCGCCTGCACTGCACGCCATTCAGAAAATATTTTGATGGCCCGTCGCGTGCCACCTGTCTGCGAACAGAAATTTCCGTATAGGCAGCATATTCTCCGCCGAGCCTGCCCTGGCTGTTATCGAATACAAGCTCAACAGATGCCTGTCCTGCCGGGCTGCGTGTTGAGGAGCCGTTGAAGATCACATCTTCCATCGTGCTGCCACGCAGGTGCCGGCTGCTCTCACCCATCACCCAGCGTACCGCATCGATAATGTTGGATTTACCACAGCCGTTGGGGCCTACAACCCCCACCATGGAAGATGGGAAGGAAAACGTGGTCGGGTCCACGAAAGACTTGAATCCCGAAAGTTTTACACTATTGAGCCGCATCTATCCTAGTTCGCCTATAATAGGCAGCCTGATTGAATCAGACTCAGCGGCCATGCCTGACCACCATACCCATCACCTGGAAACCTTCGAAAACCCGCAGCCTGATGCTGACTATACGATCCGTATGCATATTCCGGAATTCACCTGTCTATGCCCACTGACCGGCCAGCCTGACTTTGCCGAGTTTCTAATCGAATATGTTCCAGACAAACTATGCGTAGAACTAAAGGCTCTCAAATTGTATATGAGCTCTTTTCGAAGCAAAGGCCTATTCCACGAAGCAATAACAAATAGAATTCTAATCGATATTGCAACTTTGCTAAAGCCTCGATTTATGCGGATCACCGCGGACTTCAATGTGCGGGGCGGCATTTACACACAAGTGATTGCCGAACACAGGCAAGATGACTGGGAGCCCAAACCCCCGGTAACTCTTCCCAGTCAGACATAAGTATCCATCTCATCCTACTGATTTTAAAAGATTCTACAGCAAGAGTTCGAGCTGGGTAAGGCCCGTGCAGTAGGCGCCATGCGGTCACAAATGCGGCGATTCACAGCCCATTTCGCATGGATATACCCCGCGATCCATACCGTTTATCTTTTTTGCAGGCGTCGTCTGGTGCGCTGCTGCCTGGGCGTGAGCTTGCTGCGCCTGCCGGCATACGGGTTATCCGGCTGCCTGAACAGCAGTTGAACCGGTGTGCCCGTTAATTGCAGCTTCTTGCGAAAGTAGTTCTCCAGGTAGCGCTTGTACGACCCGGGAATTCTCGCAATCTGGTTGCCATGGATTACGAACGTGGGAGGACAGGTACCAATCTGGGTTGCATACTTCAGCCGGATCCTCTGATGGCGCACCAGTGGAGGCTGGAATTTTTCCAGGGCACTCTCAAGCAAACGGGTCAACGTGGACGTGTTGACCTCGATGGCAGCTGCCGCATACGCACGCGAGACTGCCTGCATCAGCTTCGTGATGCCTTCTTTCCTTGTCGCAGAAATGAACTGTTGCTCTGCAAAATCCAGGAATCTCAGCTTGAGTTCCAGACCCTTTCGTATTGCCTGGTAATCTTCTTCAGAGCAGGCATCGGTTTTATTGACTGCCACAACCAGGGCACGACCGCTATCCAGTATCGTTCCAGCCAGACGCGCATCCTGCTCGGCAAATTCCTGTGTGCCGTCCAGCATGAGTATCGCCACTTGTGCGGCCTCGATGGCCTGCAATGTCTTGACTACACTGAATTTTTCAATCATGTCATGAACCCGGCTACGCCGGCGCACGCCTGCAGTGTCGATCAGCTCAAATACCTCGCCCGATCTTTCCGCCCGCACCGCAATGCTGTCGCGTGTCGTCCCCGGTGTATCCGAAGTGATAAACCGTTCTTCACCAAGCAGGGCATTGGCCAGTGTGGACTTGCCCACATTCGGCCTGCCAACAATGGCCATCCGGATCGCCGCCGGATCGCCATGGTCAGGGGGTGCCTGAAGGGAGTGTTGGTGGGGAGAAAGTGCGGAGAAAATCTCCCCGACTCCCTTGCCGGTTCTGGACGATATCTCAAAAACTGCCTCTGAACCGAGTTTGAAAAATTCACCTGCCAGCTGCCTCGCCTGTTCCAGATCAGCCTTGTTGACAAGGACGAACACCTTTTGGCTGGACTGCCTCAGTTTGGCGAACACGTATTCATCCTGGGGTACAAGTCCCTGCGAGCCATCCACCATGAAGAATACGATGTCCGCTTCCTCCACTGCCTGCCAGGCCTGGGAGGTAATCAGGTGATGTAGACTCTCTTTGGTATCCGATTTCTCCAGTGGTTCTATGCCGCCTGTGTCGATGACGATATAACGGTCATCGAACCGGCGCGTAATTCCATAGATTCGGTCTCGGGTAAGCCCGGGGCGGTCTGCAACCAGAGCGTCCTTGGTCCGGGTCAGATAATTGAATAATGTTGACTTACCAACATTTGAGCGCCCGACGAGGGCGATAACAGGCTTCACTTGGTGTTATGACGATCAGGCTGCAACGATAAGCAGCTATTGTAAAGAAAGCACCTTCTGCTTTGTATTTTATTTGCCCTGGCCTGCCAATGTCCTGAAAGTCCTGGGCCTTACGATGCCCAAAACCATTGAAATCAGGGCTGCTGCAGCACAGTAAACGAGCCGTTATTTGCAAGCACGCAGACACGTTGGCCGACAACCACCGGCACACTGCTGATCGCATCACGCGTGACCCTGTGCCGACCGACCAGCTGACCGTCTTTCTTGGACAGCCAGTGAACATACCCTTGCCCGTCACCCACTACGATGTAGTCCCCGACCGCTGCCGGTGCGGTGAGAATCCGGTACAGCAGCTTATCCTGCCGCCACAGGGTGGCCCCGGTCGTCTGGTCAAGTGCCCAGACGCTGTCATTGGTGCCGATGATGTAGACACGGGATCCATCGGCAGCGACCCCGGTGTGCGAAGGAAGGTCGCGGGCCCACCTCATTCTGCCGGTCAGTATATCGATCGAAACGGTGCGGCCATTGAAATTTGCTGCATAAACCGCATCATCCAGATAGGCAATGTCTCCATCAATGTCGGCGATGCGCTCCAGCTCCGATCGACCGCTCGGGAACGATACGGCAGTTTTCCACTTCTCCTCCCCGTCCAGCAAGCTGAAAGCCACCAGTTTGCCGTCGTCAAAACCGACCAGCACAGCACTGCCTGCAACTTTCGGAGCGCTTGCACCCTGCAGAGTCAATGGTGGAGGTGTGCGACTCGCCCGCCAGGCAATACTGCCGTCGCCAATATCAAGCGCATGGATCGTGCTGTCATTGGTGCGGGCGACAATGACGCCATGCCTGACCTGTGATAACGCCAGTACCTCGTTGCTGAGCGGGGTTCTCCACTTCTCCTTGCCATCGGCCGTATCCAGCGCCACAACCCATCCACCCTCAGTGCCGACAGCCAGAATCTCCTCACCGCCATTGACACCCCCTGAAATCGTTTCTTGCAGTTTCACCGACCAGATGCGTTTTCCGTCAAGCAGTTGCCAGGCCTCGATACGATTGTCCGCACCTGCAAGATAAACCGCTCCATCCGCGATATAGGGCCGCAGCTCGGAATAGAGCATTTCCGGCTCGCCGACCGAGTCGCTCCACAATTTCTTCGGGCGCAGACGATCTGCACCCAGATCAGTGAGTTCAGTGGGCGCCTTCGGGTCCAGTTCAATACCAATCCAGCTTTTGGGTTTGCTCAAAAGCCCACCCGTGTTACTGCAGCTCGAAAGCAGCAAGGCGCATGCAAAGACTGCCGGGACAACCGTTAGCACAGCATACTTGTACAGCTTGTTTAACATGTGATTGGCACTAGCCTCCCAGGTCATCGCGTTTCATCTGCAGGAACTCCACACCGCTTGCATGCACAGAGTCAAGCGCAAGGTCGTAGGCCTGTTTTGCCTGCTCGATCTCACCCCGGGCGACCAGAATATCACCCCGGATTTCGTGGACGAGCGAGCTGAACCCTTCAGAAAATTCCTGATTGATTGCAGCCTGCGCATCATCCAGTTTCTGGTCGGCTAACAATACGCGTGCCAGCCGTATACGGGCGATATCGCGTATCGATGGCTGACCACTGTGCTCTATCACCCAGCGCAAACTTTTTGCTGACGCTTCCAGGTCCCCTTCCTCGGCCTGCGCCTTGGCTTCATGCAGTGTGGTTAATGCCGCGTAGGGTGTGGATGCGTATTCGGTGCGCAGAATTTCAGCCTCATCCCTGAAAGAAGCCGCATCACCTGCAATCATGGTCCTTTGCACAGATACGAAGATGTCAGAGGCATTCACAGCCTGTTTTTCCTGATACCAGTCCCAACCTCGCCATCCGCCCAGCGCACCAATGCCGAGTACCACACCGATCATGACTGCGGTGCCATTTTCTTTCCACCAATTTTTCAGCGCCTCTACTTGCTGTTCTTCAGTTTCGAATTCAGCCATAGCTAAGTGACCATTAAGTACCCAGGTATTCGTTTAAATAAGACATCAGGTTTATACGGGGGATGGTTTCCTGTTCACGCTTGTCACGTAAATACTTGATCCCGACAGTATCATCCCTCAGTTCATCCTCTGCCAGAATAATGGCAAGCTTCGCATTCGATTTGTCAGCGCGTTTCATTTGAGTCTTTATGCTGCCGCCGCCGCAGTTGACGACTACAGACAGTGAGGATGCCTGATTACGAAGCTGGTTTGCAATCTCCATCCCTGCCTCAACCGCCTGCTCACCCACCACCACGAGGTAAGCATCAATTTCCATATCCGAAAACCGGGTTTTCTCGAGCAAGGCCATGATCCTCTCAAGACCCATTGCAAAGCCTGCCGCAGGATACGGTTTTCCGCCGAGTTGCTCAACCAGGCCATCATACCGCCCTCCGGCACAAATGGTTGCCTGAGTCTCCAGTTCCGGAACCACCCATTCAAACACTGTCTTGCTGTAGTAATCCAGACCTCGAACCAGGTGCGGGTTGATGCGGTATTCGATTCCTGCGGCATCCAGCAGGGCCTTCAAACCCTCGAAATGCTCTGCAGACTCCGGGTCCAGATACTTTATCAAGCTCGGGGCATCGCCAATGATATCGGCCAATTCAGGATTTTTACTGTCCAGGATGCGCATGGGGTTGACATGCAAGCGCTGTTTTTCCGAATCGTTCAATGCGTCTTCGTACTGCTGCAAATAGTCGATCAGTGCCACACGATAGCGTTGGCGGGCTTGCACTGTTCCGAGACTGTTAATTTCCAGCGAGACCCGGGGCAGGATAGCAAGTGCCTGCCACATGTGCTGGCACATGATGATCAGTTCCGCATCAATATCCGGCCCGGTGAGTCCGAACGTCTCAGCCCCAATCTGGTGAAACTGGCGATACCGTCCTTTCTGTGGACGTTCGTGACGAAAAAACGGGCCTCCGTACCAGAGCCGTGCGGCCTGTCCATACAATAAACCCTGCTGCAGCCCCGCCCGCACACAACTTGCAGTCCCTTCCGGTCGCAACGTGAGGTTGTCCCCATTGCGGTCCTCGAAGGTATACATTTCCTTTTCTACAATATCAGTCACCTCGCCGAGTGACCTGTGGAACAGTTCCGTGTGTTCAAGTACGGGGAGACGTATTTCCTGGTAGCCGAATTGCTGCAAGACAGCCTGCAAGGTCTGCTCAAGGTTGCGTAACACGCCACTGTCGGGCGGTAGTATGTCATGCATACCGCGAATCGATTGAATTCGCCTGGACATTTATTTTTCCTGCTGTCTAAATGAAAGTAGCGGCTCAGTTGTGCAAACTTCCAGGCACTTTGAACCGGGACGTACGATCACTCTGATGGTACCTGGAATGATCAAAGGGCTGGCCATCCACTCTGATGACTACATCAGGCGAGTTACCGAGCAGCACTTCAAAGGGTCCCTTCCCGCTGATCTCTATCATAGCTCCCGACCGGATCAGGTCCCAAAGAAGCAATTGCCCATCCGCATCCCTGACCTCAATCCAGCTATCCGCCAGAAAGCTCGCAACAAATACCTCCAGGTTTTCACCGGAGACCGGCGGACCCAATGCAACCGGTTGCTCGCTCACCGCTTGCATACTGGCGGCTGCAGGTGTGCTGCCCCCGCTGTCATCAACCGGTTCCTCTGTTACTGTCCTCTGCGTCCTGGAATCTTCAATGGATGCTACCGGCGCTTGCGGTTCAACTGCAACAGCCGCCGGTTCATTTGCGGATGGCTCTTCTTCGACGATCAGCCCTGACTCGGGTACTTCTGTTGCATCTGCGGACACCGGTCCAGTGACTTGCGGTACATCGGCTGAGCCTGGAGCCTGTACGCCTGGTTGAAATTCAACTACCTGGAAGAGTACCACCATGCCCAGAAGAGCTGCCAGAGCCGCTCCTCCCCACAAGACCGCAGAACTGCGCCTGCTGCTGGGGCGTGATGATGATTTGACGGGAGGTTCTATCGGGAATTGTTCGTTGTAAATCCGTATCAACTGCTCACTATCCAGACCGACAAGCCTGGCATACGTATGCAGATAACCACGTACATAGGTCGGTCCTGGCAGGTTTTGAAAATCGTCTTCCTCCAGCGCCTGAATCGTGCGGGCCATCAAATTCATCCGCTTGGCTACATCTGCCTGACTGAGCCCAGCCTGATTACGCGCATCGGTCAACACCGTGCCGATTGTCGATTTGGGCGTTTGGAAATCCTGTTCCATTACAACGTGTTGGTTACCCTCCTGTACACCTCCGGTACAAATAGAACTGTTTGAAATCAGCTTCTCGAAAAAATTTCATGTTCCGCAAAGAAAAATTTGATCTCTCGCTTGGCGTTTTTCTTACAGTCCGAGCCATGTACCGCATTATTCGTAGTCGAAGTTGCATATTTTTCACGTATAGTTCCCGGCCCTGCGTTGCCAAACACTGTTGTCCCCATCACTCCGCGATAACAGTTGATTGCATCTTCGCCTTCCAGTACCTGCACGACGATAGGTCCGGAAGTCATGAACTTTACCAAGTCCTCATAAAATGGCTTGCCTCGATGAATCGCATAAAAATTGCGCGCCTGTACTCGACTCATTCTCAACATTTTAGCGGCAACAATCAATAAACCTGCTTTTTCAATGCACGACTCGATTTCGCCAATTATGTTTTTCTCTACTGCATCGGGTTTTATTATTGACAATGTGCGTTCCTTTGCCATGAGCAATATTCCTAAATCAAATTAAAATTAAATCGGGTGGTATTTGGTGGGGGCAGACTCTAGGTAGGCGAAGAACTTACCTGCGATCAGTCACGCTCATCAAGCCATGCCATTTGAATAGCTTCAAGAATGCGTTCATTTGATGTCTCCGGATCGTCATCAAATTCCTCAAGCGCACAGACCCATTCGTGCAGGTCTGTAAATCGAATGTACTGGGGATCAACATCTGGATGCGCCTCATCCAGGGCAATCGCAATTTCCAAGGAATCGATCCATTTCAGGTTCATAATGGCTCACCCATGCATGAGCTGATCGTCAGCAAAGCGGTAAACATGATTCTGTACTCGGACACTCGCGACACACTGCATCAAAAAGTGGAATGTACATGGTATTCAACAGGCATTACAAGGAATTTTTCCACCCCTGCTCAGTGGCTCTCCGAGACCATGTTGATGGTATATTTCGGGATCTCGATGACCAGGTCTTCCTCGCCGATTACCGCCTGGCAGCTCAAGCGCGAATCTGGCTCCAGACCCCAGGCCTTGTCCAGATAATCCTCTTCATTTTCTTCGGCCTCATTCAGGGAATCCATGCCCTCGCGCACATACACGTGGCAGGTCGTGCAGGCACAGGATTTCTCACAGGCGTGTTCTATCCCGATGTCATTTGCCAGTGCGGCATTACAGATGCTGATGCCCGGCTCGGCCTGGATGGTCATTCCCTGCGGGC
>JAPOQE010000049.1 GCA_026710875.1 Gammaproteobacteria bacterium
CAGGGGCCAAGAAGGAGGTCAAGGACCAGATCAACCGGATTTTCGAAGATGTCGAGGCGATCAAGATCCCGCGTCCGGGCCAGAATGTGACGTTAAGCATCGATCGCCGGGTACAGTACCTGGCCTACCGCGAATTGAAAGCGGCCTATCTCCAGCATGGTGCCCAATCCGCTTCCGCCGTGATGGTGGATGCCAGGACGGGTGAGGTGATCGCCATGGTCAACGTCCCCTCGTTCAACCCGAACAACCGCAAGGGGTACAAGCCGCACACCTACCGCAACCGTGCAGTCACGGATGTATTTGAACCGGGCTCGACCATGAAGCCCTTTGTCGTTGCACTGGCCCTGGATTCAAAGCGCTATTCCACGGAGACCGTGATCGACACCACGCCCGGAACCTACAAAATTGGCAGGTTCACGATTCGGGACATCCGGAACTTTGGTCCGCTCTCAGTAAACGACGTGCTGCTGAAGTCCAGTAATGTGGGTGCCGTAAAGATCGTGTTCACGATTCCTCGACAAGACCTGTGGAATACCTACAACTCGATTGGCGTAGGGCAGTCCACGGAGTCCGGATTTCCAGGCGAAGCCAGCGGCTACCTGAAAAGTTTTCACGACTGGCATGAAACCGAGCACGCCACGATGGCATTTGGATATGGCATGTCAATGACCGTGCTGCAACTGGCCCGGGCCTATACCGTGCTGGCTTCGGATGGCAGGCAGACATCCATTTCAATGTTGCGCAAGGACGAATTTGAAGATCCTGATGCGTACCTGAAAACGCAGTCACCGGTAGTATCGCCGCAGACTGTACGTCAGGTTCGCTCAATCCTGGATGCGGTGGTTTCCGAGGAGGGCACGGGTTCGCGAGCCGACGTTCCGGGCTACACCATTGCCGGCAAGACAGGCACCGTTCGCAAGTCTGCAGAAAATGGGTATGAGAAAAAATACATTGCCATGTTTGCGGGCATGGCACCCGCCAGTGACCCGAGGCTGGTGCTTGTCGTTTTGGTAAATGAACCGAGCAAGGGCACCTATTACGGCGGCCAGGTGGCAGCGCCTGTTTTTTCAAGGATCATGGGCGGCACCCTGCGTTTGCTGAATATTACACCGGACAACGTATCCTTGCGTGCCGATACCGTTCGAGCTTCTGAAGATCATGCAGGCTAGGCCATGCACAAGTCCTTCATCATCTTCCTGGTCCTTGGCAGATTTGCTGGAGGGCTGGGCCCGGGTGCATCCGATGTATGACGATACGATGATCACCGGCCTGGGCATGGATAGCCGTACGATTGAGGCAGGCGCCCTGTTTTTTGCCATCCAGGGCATTCACGATCATGGGTTGCAGTTCAGCCGGCAAGCCGCATCCAGAGGCGCTGCTGCAATCGCCTGGGAGCCTGGCTCACGTGAATCGAAAAACGATTTGCCGGAAAACCTGCCCTGTATCCAGGTGCCTGATCTTCAGCAGCAGGTCGGACCTATTGCGACCCGGTTTTACCGGAACCCCTCGGCGCATATCAATGTCACCGGTGTTACAGGCACGGATGGAAAAACTTCTGTCAGCCAGTACATGGCCCAGGCCTGCGAGCAACTGGGTATTGCATGCGGGGTGATTGGTACATTGGGATACGGCATTCATCCGGACCTGCAGACCGAGTCCCATACGACCCCCGATGCGATCCGCTTGCAGGCGATGCTGCATGGTTTTCTTGTAAAGGAAATCCCGCAGGTGATCATCGAGGCTTCTTCGCATGGCCTCAAGCAGGGGAGACTGAATGGCGTGGCTGTGGACACGGCCATTTTTACGAACCTGGGCAATGACCACATGGACTACCATGCGACCCGGGAAGACTATGAAAATTCCAAACGTATCCTGTTTCAAACCGAGGGTTTGAAACATGCGGTCATCAATGTCGACGATGCATTCGGCTGTCAGCTGGCAGAAGAAGCAAGAAGCAACACCAAGGTGGTTTCATATTCCCGCACCAGGTCCCTTGCAGATGAAGAATTCCACGTCTGTGCGAAAAAAGTGACTGTTGCACAGCAAAAAACAGTGATCGATATCGACTCAAGCTGGGGCCCGGGGGTGGTGGAAACCGGACTTTGCGGGGCGTTCAATATCAGCAATTTGTTGGCCGTGGCCGGTGCATTGCTCGTCAATGGTCATGCGCTTGATGAAGTCACCGCAGCCATATCTTGCGTGCAGACCGCATCGGGAAGAATGGAGGTGGTTGAGGGGGCTCAAAACGCACCCACCGTAGTCGTCGATTACGCCCATACTCCGCAGGCCCTGATCAGTGCGCTGCAGGCATTGCGTGAAACGTGTACCGGCAGCCTTTGGTGCGTATTCGGCTGCGGCGGGGATCGGGATTCAGGCAAACGCAAGCTCATGGCAAGGGCCGTGGAGTCCATTGCCGATCATGCAGTGGTCACCGACGATAACCCCAGGTTCGAAGATCCACAGGCCATTGCACAGGAAGTGATCTCGGGATTTTCTGCCGATGCCTGCTACTGCGTGATTCACGATCGGAAACAGGCCATTGCACATGCCATTCTGAAGGCACGTCCCGACGATACTGTTCTGATTGCAGGCAAAGGCCACGAAACCTCGCAGATCATCAATGGCAAACACGTGCCGTTTGATGACAGGGAAGCTGTTGTGAACTGCTTACGGGAATATCCGGCATGAGGTTTACACTCGCACAGATTGCATCGGTCACAAGTGGACGCCTGGTTGGCACAGACTCCACGGTGTCCAGCCTGTCAACCGATACCCGAAGCCTGCATGCAGGAGACCTGTTCATTGCCCTGGTTGGTGAACGATTTGATCCGCATGAGATGATCGCTGCCGGGCATGCGAACCAAGCGGGCGCCTTGCTGGTTGAGCGTGAAATGGATGTTGCCAATCCGCAGATCGTCGTGCGCCGCACGCATACGGCATTGCAAGATTTGGCCAAGGCGTGGCGGGATAAATTCAGTTTGCCGGTGATTGGCATCACGGGTTCCAATGGCAAGACTTCCGTGAAGGAGTTGACGCGTGAAATCCTGAGCACCCAGGGGGACGTGCTGGCGACCAAGGGCAATCTGAACAATCAAATTGGCGTTCCACTGACCTTGCTCGACCTGGACGAGAAGCATCGGTATGCGGTGGTAGAGATGGGCGCCAATCATGCCGGTGAAATCGAAAGTCTCACGAGAATTGCGAACCCTGATGTGGGCGTAGTGCACAACATTGGCCCCGCACACCTGGAGGGATTTGGCTCGCTTGAAGGTGTAGCGCGAGCGAAAGCTGAACTGTACCGCTATATGAATCCCAGGGGGTTAACCGTGGTCAACGCGGATGAACCCTATCTGCCCCTGTGGCGAGAAGATATAGGATCGCGTCGGCAGATATCTTTCGGGATCCAGCAGGATGCGGATGTATCGGGTAAAAGAACGGATGCGCACAGGGCCAGCATCCATACGCCGGCCGGGAAAATGCAGGTGCGCCTTGGGATGCCCGGACAGCACGCCCTATACAATGCGCTTGCTGCAACCGCCATTTGCACAGGCCTCGGGGTTGAGCTTGAGAGCATTCAAGCAGGCATTGAGTCAGCCCGACCTGTGCCGGGACGCCTTGTGCGGCTTGAGGGCATGCATGGTTCCTGTGTGCTGGATGACACCTACAACGCCAATCCCGCCTCGTTGTCCGTAGCGCTTGATGTGCAGGAGCAAGAGCCTGGTACGCACTGGCTGGTATTGGGTGACATGGGTGAACTGGGTGGAGAAAGTATTGCACTGCATAAAAAAGCCGGGATCATGGCCAAGAAAACCGGTGTCACGCGCCTGATGGGAGTTGGCCAATTGGCCATTCATGCCGTTGAAGCATTTGGGCAAGGTGGGGAACACTTCTCGCAACACCGGCACGTCATTGAGGTTTTGCAGCATGAACTGCACGAACAGGTTTGTGTTCTGGTGAAAGGCTCGCGTGCCATGCACATGGAGAAAATCGTAGAAGGTATCGGAATCGATGCTGATTTGGGAGGCAGTCGCAAAGAAAATGCTGCTTGAACTATTCGAGTATCTGGAGAGTTTTCATTCGGGGTTCAATGTCTTCCAGTACCTGACATTGCGCGCGATTCTGGCCGTCCTCACTGCCCTGATTATCTGTTTTTTGACGGCACCGTTCATCATCCGCAAGCTGAGTGACTACAAGGTCAGTCAGAATGTCAGGGATGACGGTCCGCAAACCCATCATGCCAAGGCGGGCACGCCCACCATGGGTGGTGTATTCCTGCTGCTGGCCATATTTTCGAGTGCGGTACTGTGGAGTGATATGACCAACCGCTACGTGTGGTTTGTCCTGGCCACGACCTTTTTATTCGGCCTCATCGGTGCGGTGGATGACATCAAGAAACTGCTCAGCGGTTCGAGTAAGGGACTCTCTGCAAAAAGCAAGTATTTCTGGCAGTCGCTGATCGGCATCGTGGTGGCCCTGCTCCTGTTTTACACAGCGGAGAGTTCTGTCGAATACAGCCTGTATGTTCCCTTTTTCAAGAATGTAATTATTCCCCTGGGTGCCTGGTTCGTGCTGCTTACGTACATCGTTATTGTAGGCACCAGCAATGCGGTTAACCTGACCGATGGACTGGATGGACTGGCCATCATGCCAGTCGTCATGGTCGCCGGTACGCTCGGTATATTTTCGTATGTAAGTGGCAACCTGAATTTTGCAAGTTACCTTGCCATTCCCTATTTACCACTGGCGGGTGAACTGGTCGTATTTTGTGGTGCGGTAGTGGGTGCTGGCCTGGGGTTCCTCTGGTACAACGCCTATCCCGCGCAGGTGTTTATGGGTGACGTCGGTGCATTGTCGCTGGGTGCAGCATTGGGGCTGTTGGCGGTGCTCGTACGCCAGGAGATCGTGCTGGTGATCATGGGCGGTCTTTTCGTCGTCGAAACCATTTCCGTGATGATCCAGGTCGTGTCTTTCAAGCTTACCGGTAAAAGGGTTTTCCAGATGGCGCCACTGCATCACCATTTTGAACTGGGGGGCTCGCCTGAACCCCGGGTGATTGTGCGGTGCTGGATCATCACGTTTGTTCTTGTGCTGATCAGCCTGGCTACCCTGAAACTTCGATAATGCCATGGGACTCGCAATACAAAAGCAGATGATAGAAAACCATCATGAACGCATCGTTGTCGGTCTTGGCAAGACCGGTCTGTCGGTCGCACGTCACCTGTACAGGCAGGGAGAGCCATTTGTGATGGCGGACACCCGTGACATCCCTCCCGGGCTCAACAACTTCAAAAAGGAGTTTCCGCAACTGCGCATTTTCACCGGAGCATTCACGGAGCAATTGTTTGCCGGTGTCCGGCAGATCATCGTGAGTCCGGGTGTGGATACCAGGCATCCGGCGATTCAGACTGCGGTCGACCAGGGTGCAGATTGCATCGGAGACATCGAACTGTTTGCCAATGCCAACGAGGTGCCGGTGGTTGCCGTGACCGGTTCGAATGGGAAAAGCACGGTGGTTCAGCTGGTGACCGAGATGGCACGTGCCAGCGGTCTGTGCGCCTATGCGGGTGGAAACATCGGAACACCTGTACTGGACCTTCTTGATAAAAAGGATGCCCAGCTGTTTGTACTGGAGTTATCGAGCTTCCAGCTTGAATCGACTCGATCCCTGCAGCCGCGTGTCAGTGCCGTGCTGAATGTCTCGGCGGATCACCTGGACCGCCACGAGAGCCTGAAACGTTATGCGCGGATCAAGTCCAGGATTTATGAACATGCCGGCAGCAGCGTCGTAAACCAGGATGACAAGCTGGTGATGGAAATGAAGACCTCCGGGCACGTAACGCATTTTGGCCTGGGTCGCCCCACAGATCAGGGATTCGGTTTGGTGCAGCGCGATACACGCTCGTATCTGGCCCAGGGAAATCATTGCCTGCTCGCCACGGACGAACTCAAGATGCAGGGGGAGTCGGGCATCCTGAATGCGCTCGCGGCATTGGCAATCGGCGATCGTATGGCTCTGTCGATGCAGAAAATGCTGTCCGTGCTGGAAAGTTTCAAAGGATTGCCGCACCGCTTGTCCCGGGTAGGAGATTCCCATGGCGTGACCTGGTTCAATGATTCCAAGGGCACCAACATCGGTGCCTCGGTAGCCTCGCTGAAGAGCCTGGGAAGCAATGTCATCCTGCTGGCTGGAGGGGTCTTCAAAGGGGGGGATCTGGCGCACTTTCGTACCTACGTGGCACACCACGCCAAGCATGTCATATTGTTCGGACAGGATTCGGATTTGCTGCACCGCGCCCTGAATGACGCTGTGCAGATTCACTCAGCGGATTCAATGCGTGATGCGGTGCTCAAGGCACAGGCACTGTCGGTGGCAGGGGACAAGGTATTGCTGTCTCCGGCATGTGCAAGCTTCGACATGTATGCGGACTATATCGAGCGCGGCACGGACTTCGAGAACTGTGTCAGGGAGTTGGTCCTGTGAAGAAAGCCAAGCGGTTTGCTCATGGAGTGGAATCAGGTCTCGATGGCGGACTCTCCCAACGATGCGATATCACGCTCATCATTTCTGCCCTGCTGTTGCTTGGCATTGGCCTGGTGATGGTCGCATCCTCATCGATTGAAATTGCAGATCGTGCGACAGGCGATCCACTTTACTATTTTAAACGCCAGTTCATTTTTGCCGTGCTTGGAGTGCTGGCTGCCTGGCTGTTTACAAAAATCCGGCTTGCGCACCTGGAACGTTCTGGTACGGCCTTGCTGTTTCTGATGGTGGGCCTTCTGATCCTGGTATTGATCCCCGGGGTAGGCAGGACCGTCTATGGGAGCACGCGATGGCTGGACCTTGGATTCTTGAGCGTCCAGGTTTCCGAAATCGTGAAGTTGTTGCTGATCATCTATATGGCGGGTTACCTGGTCAAGAATGGCCAACAGGTGATGGAATCGTTTACCGGCTTCCTGCGGCCCATGCTCGTTTTGCTCGTTTTATTCACGCTACTGTTGCTGGAACCTGATTTTGGTGCAGCCATTGTCTTGCTGGTAACCACCCTTGGCATGTTTTGGCTGGCAGGTGCGAAAATACTGAATTTCGTCATTCTGTTTGTCGCATCCGCCGCATCCATGGCCGTGGTCGCCGTGTCCTCTCCGTACCGCATGGAACGACTGACTGCATTTCTCAATCCCTGGTCCGATCCGTTTGGCTCGGGATTCCAGCTTACGCAATCCCTGATCGCAATTGGCAGCGGTTCGTGGACCGGACTTGGGCTGGGCGCGAGCGTGCAAAAACTGTTTTACCTGCCCAAGGCGCACAATGATTTCGTGTTTGCCGTCATTGCGGAAGAACTGGGCCTGGTCGGGGTGAGCGTGGTGCTGGCGTTGTTCCTGGTGCTGATTCACCGGTGTTTCGTGATCGGGAAAAAGGTGGAAGAGAAGGGTATGCAGTTTGGTGCGCTGATCTGCTACGGGATTGGGATCTGGCTCGGGTTGCAGGTCTTCATCAATATCGGCGTGAACATGGGACTCCTACCTACCAAGGGACTGACATTGCCGCTCATCAGCGCAGGCGGCAGCAGTCTGCTGGTGGTGTGCATGGCAATCGGCTTGATCACGCGAGTGTACATGGAAGGGCTGGCCGAGGATTCTGACCTGCTGCAGAGGTTCAGGGCGAGATGAAGGCTCCTCGTCGTCCAATCATGATCTTTGCAGCTGGCACGGGCGGGCATGTATTTCCTGCGCTCGCCGTGGCAAAGAAACTCGAGGAGCAGGGCGTACCGGTCGTCTGGGTGGGTACTGAAAAGGGAATTGAATCGCGCATCGTGGCCAATACCAATTATCGCTTTGAAACAATACTGATTGGCGGTCTTCGCAACAAGGGCCTGCTGACCTACCTGCTGGCACCGGTAAAGCTGGGATATGCCGGGTTGCAGACAATATGGCTGGTGCTGAAACACCGGCCCTGTGCCGTACTGGGAATGGGCGGATTCGTCTCGGGTACAGGCGGGCTCGTCGCCGCCTTGTTCAGAAGACCGCTAGTGATTCATGAACAAAATGCAATCTCAGGCCTGACAAACCGTCTTCTTGCGCCGTTGGCTACGCGCATACTGACCGGCTTTCCAAGCACCTTTGTGCGTCCGAATGTGGAAGTGGTAGGCAATCCTGTACGAACGGAAATTTTACCGGACAAACGGGAGTACGCCGTCGGTGAACCGCATGATCGGCCATTGCATGTACTTGTTGTTGGCGGCAGCCTGGGTGCGCACGCGCTGAACAAGACCGTGCCGGGAGCACTGGCGCGCCTGGCCCCTGGAAAACGCCCGGAAGTCTGGCATCAGACGGGCGAGAACAAGCTCGAATTTACGCAGCGCGAATACGACACTCACGGGGTTGGGGCCCGCGTGGATGCCTTCATCGAGGACATGCACACTGCATACGCCTGGGCCGATCTTGTCATTTGCCGCGCCGGTGCGATTACAGTGGCAGAACTGGCAATGGCAGGGGTGGGGGCCGTTTTTATCCCGTACCCGTATGCCGTGGATGATCATCAGACCGCCAATGCCAAGGTATTGGTCAAGGCCGGTGCCGCTTTTATGATCCAGGAGCGCGCGTTCAGTGCAGCCGCCCTGTCAGACCTGTTGAGTGATGTGCAGGTCCACCGTTCGAAAATCAGGAATATCTCGAATGCCATTCGTGGCTTTGCCAAACCCCGTGCTGCGGACGATGTGGCAAAAATCTGTTTGCAGGTTTGCCTGAAGGGCAAGGATGAAGCATCAGGACTGGCCGAGGACCCGCGATCATGACGTTCGATACCGGACATTTCGCAACTCGCAAGATCAAGCAGGTGCATTTTGTCGGCATCGGTGGTTCCGGCATGGGGGGGATTGCCGAGGTCATGGTGAATCTTGGGTATCGGGTACACGGTTCGGACCTGCAGGAAAATGCAATCACACGGCGTTTGTCAGATCTGGGCGCGACAATTTACGACCATCATGATGCCCGTCACGTCTGGGATGCCGATGTCGTCGTGATGTCCAGTGCGGTAGAAGACGATAACCCGGAGATTGCAGCCGCTCGTGAACGGCGAATCCCGGTCGTTCCGCGTGCAGAAATGCTCGCCGAACTGATGCGGTTTCGTTACGGCATTGCGGTCGCCGGGACACACGGCAAGACGACCACGACCAGTCTTATTGCATCCATACTTGCCCATGCAGACCTGGACCCTACGTTCATCATCGGAGGGCGGGTCAACAGTTTCGGAAGTCACTCAAAGCTGGGCGCCGGACAGTACCTGGTCGCCGAGGCAGATGAAAGCGATTCTTCATTTTTATACCTGCAGCCCATCATGTCGGTGGTGACGAACATCGACTCGGATCATTTGTCTGCGTACGGGGGTGATTTCAATACCTTGCAGGATGCGTTCCTGCAGTTTATTCATCACCTGCCGTTTTACGGTATAGCGGTGCTGTGCATTGATGACGAGACGGTCCGCAACCAGTTGCCGAAAATCTCGCGCCCCTACATCACGTACGGTTTTTCACAGGATGCCAATTACCGGATTACCGATGTCGAGAAGACGGCGAGCCAGACAAAATTCGTCCTGGTACGACCCGCAGGCCAGGAACCTGTGCCGTTCGTGCTGAATTTACTGGGCATTCACAATGTCCTGAATGCCGTGGCTGCGGCGGTCGTAGCCTTGCAGCTTGACGTCGAGGAAAGCTGCATACAGTCCGCCTTTGAAGACTTCCAGGGGATTGCGCGCCGTTTTCAGGTCTACCCGGAAGTATCCATCAACAACAAGCGCGTGCTGCTGGTGGACGATTACGGTCATCACCCTGCGGAAATTGCCGCCACCATGTCCACGGCGCGTGATGCCTGGCCCGGGCGCAGACTGGCCGTGTTGTTTCAGCCACATCGATACTCACGTACACGGGACCTGTTCGACGACTTTGTCCGGGTACTGAATGAAGCCGATACCCTGATGCTGTGCGAGGTGTACGCCGCCAACGAAGAACCGATTGCGGGAGCTGACAGCCTGGCACTGAGCCATGCATTGCGTGCACGGGGCAAGCTTGACCCGATTCTGGTAAAGGACCTGTCCGAGATCCGGACCACGCTGGAAAATGTTTCGGAGGACAGGGACGTCCTCCTTACCCTCGGGGCCGGCAGCATCGGCGGCATTGCACAAAGCCTGAGCGAGAATTTTGCAGGGCACTGACATGGAAGCGGTACACGACATCAACACGCTACGCGGTACGCTGGAGAAAAATGCTTCTCTGGCAAGGTTCACCAGCTGGAAGGTCGGCGGTGCAGCGGATCTCCTGTTCCGCCCTGCGGATTTGCAGGACCTGAGAAATTTTCTGGCAACGGAGGATGAAATTCCACTGACCTGGCTGGGCGGGGGCACCAATGTGCTGGTGCGTGACGGAGGTATACGCGGGGCAGTAATCCTGCTCCATGGCTGTCTGGGGCAACTGGAGTTTGCCGCTCCCGACAGGGTCCGGGCCGAAGCCGGGGTGGCCTGCGCAAAACTGGCACGGTTTTGCACGGATCAACAGCTGCAAGGTGCAGAATTCTTGATCGGCATCCCGGGTACGGTCGGAGGTGCACTGGCCATGAATTCAGGCGCCTTTGAGCACGAAATCTGGGAGTTCGTAGAGCACGTGGAAACCGTGGACCGGCGTGGTGAACTGCACACGCGCGATCCCGATGATTTCAAGCCGCAGTACCGCACGGTTCATATGCCTGCCGATGAGTGGTTTACAGGGGCTTCATTCAAATTCACCCCGGGAAGTGCGAGCAAGGCAAGGGCGACCATCCGCGCGTTACTGGAGAGGCGCAATGCGACGCAGCCATTGGGAAATCAAAGCTGCGGCTCGGTGTTCAGGAATCCGCAGCGCGATCATGCGGCCAGGCTGATCGAAAGCTGTGAGTTGAAGGGGGTGTGTACGGGCGGGGCACAGGTCTCCGAGAAACATGCAAATTTCATCATCAATCTCGGGGATGCTACCGCCAAGGACATCGAAGAGCTGATCTGGAAGGTGCATGCGGTCGTAAAAGCCAAGCACGGCGTCACGCTGATACCGGAAGTGAGAATTCTGGGAGAGGTGCCATGACGGAGGGTGCACGCTTTGGCAAGGTGGCGGTCCTGATGGGAGGGCCATCATCGGAACGTGAAATCTCCCTCAAGAGTGGTGCTGCGATACTCGATGCACTGCGCGAAGCGCAGGTGGATGCCACGGCCATCGATGTGTCCAGCGATGTATTTGAGCAGTTACGGGCCGGGAAATATGACCGGGCGTTCATCGCATTGCATGGCGCCCTGGGCGAGGATGGCTGCATACAGGGGGGCCTGGATGTCATCGGCATGCCCTACAGCGGCAGCGGTGTGCTGGCATCCGGTATCTGCATGAACAAGCAGATAACCAAGCAGCTCTGGTCCGCATACGGCATACCTACACCCCGGTACCGGATACTGGACGGTTTCGTGGAGCCGGACATGCTGGCGGCAGAACTTGGCTTGCCCATGATATTAAAACCGGTGTCCCAGGGGTCCAGTATCGGTATTACCAAGGTCAACAGCCGCGAGGAAATCATCACGGCATGGGAGCATGCAAGCAGTTTTGAGGATACCGTGATTGCGGAACAGTGGATCGATGGGGAGGAATACACCGTGGCCGTGCTGGATGAGCAGGCACTGCCCGTCATCCGGCTGGAAACTCCACGGATATTCTATGATTTCGATGCCAAGTACCAGTCCGATGACACGCAATACCATTGCCCTTCCGGTCTTCCAAAAGCTCTCGAATCCGATATCAAGGAGCAGGTGCTGCAGGCATTCGCAGTAACGGCAGCCTCGGGCTGGGGGCGGGTTGACCTGATGCTGGACCGTAATGAGAACCCGTGGTTTCTCGAGATCAACACCGTGCCGGGCATGACCGACCACAGCCTTGTGCCGATGGCCGCCAAGGCCCAAGGCATCAGCTTCGTCGAACTCGTGGTACGGATTCTGGAGACTTCACTGGCATAAGATGACTACCCGGAACCGAAATAAAGCGAACAGAAGGGTTGCACCACCCGCGGCACCCAGTCTTCTTACATTGCGCAGCACATGGGATGTGCTCGTGATTGCAGGACTGCTGGGTGTCGCGGTTTATTTTTCCTACTACGTTCGCAACTACCACCCTGAACTGCTGGTGTGGCCACAGATTCGCGAGGTGACTGTCACAGGTGAAGTGCACGCCGAAGACCGGGAGGTATTCAAGCAGATCGTAAGTGCGCGTGTCTCGAAAGGCTTCTTCCGTATCCCCATGGGCAAGCTGGAAAGGGAGCTGGCAGGACTGCCATGGGTCTACCGCGTACAAGCCCAGCGGTCCTGGCCTGCAACGCTGACCATCCGGGTACACGGACAGGACCCCATCGCCCGCTGGGGTAAAACAGGGTTGATGAATGTGTATGGCGGCCTCTTTTACCCCGGATCGGTGAAGGAGTCCTACGCGAGCTTGCCGATGCTGTATGGAGAAGAGTCCCGCGCGCAAGTGCTGGCGGGCCTATTCGAAAGAACGGTTCGCGCTCTGGAGCCCCTGGGCCTGCAACTGCAGGGGCTGTTTGAGGATGAACGCCTGTCCAAGCACCTGGTGCTGTCCAACGGCATCATCCTGGTCCTTGGGGGAGAGAATCACGATGAGAAAATCTCGCGGTTCATGACGGCCTACCAGGAATACCTTGCCCCGCACATGGACCAGGTCAGGAAAATCGACCTGCGCTATACCAACGGTCTGGCAGTTGAGTGGAAAGACCCTCAACTGGCAGGGAACTTTAAACTGGAACACAAGCTATGAGCCGTAAAGCAGAAAAAGAAATACTCGTCGGCCTGGATATCGGAACATCCAAAGTCACAGCGGTTGTCGGTGAAGTGAATGAAGAGGATCAGCTGGAGGTGATCGGTATCGGTACGAGCCCTTCCCGTGGATTGAAAAAGGGTGTCGTGGTGAATATCGAATCCACCGTACAGTCCATCCAGCGTGCCGTGGAGGAGGCTGAATTGATGGCAGGCTGTCAGATCCATTCCGTATTTACCGGGATTGCCGGCAGCCATATCCGCAGCATGAACTCCCATGGCATCGTCGGGATCAAGGACCGTGAAGTCTCCAAGGGGGATGTAGAGCGTGTCATCGATGCAGCCCGGGCGGTAGCCATACCGGCCGACCAGAGGGTGCTGCAGGTCATGCCCCAGGAATTCGTGATCGACCAGCAGGAAGGTATCCGCGAACCGATCGGCATGTCAGGCGTGCGTCTTGAGGCAAAGGTTCATCTGGTTACCGGTGCAGTCAGCGTGGCGCACAACATCATCAAATGCGTGCACCGCTGCGGCCTCGAGGTGGACGACATCATCCTGGAGCAGCTGGCAGCCAGTTGTGCGGTGCTGACGGATGATGAAAAAGAACTGGGCATTTGCTTTGTAGACATCGGCGGAGGCACCACGGACGTCGCCGTGTTTACCGATGGTGCCATCAAGCACACTGCGGTGATCCCGATCGCGGGCACGCAGGTCACCAATGACATTGCCGTGGCCATGCGCACGCCGACCCAGCATGCCGAGGACATCAAGATCAAGTATGCCTGTGCACTGCGACAGCTGGCGAATCCTGACGACGTGATCGAGGTCCCCAGTGCCGGGGATCGCGGCTCAAGGCAGCTGTCACGACAGACGCTGGCCGAAATCGTGGAGCCGCGTTATGAAGAACTGCTGTCGCTGGTCCTGGACGA
This sequence comes from Gammaproteobacteria bacterium, assembly GCA_026710875.1. Lineage (GTDB taxonomy): Bacteria > Pseudomonadota > Gammaproteobacteria > UBA4575 > UBA4575 > WTFY01. The sequence goes on from JAPOQE010000049.1 coordinate 13,759, forward strand.
GCTGGACCGCAGCGGGTTCAGGAATCTGGTTGCCGCAGGGGTCGTCCTGACGGGCGGCAGCTCGAGGATGGAAGGCGTGGTGGACCTGGCGGAAGAAATTTTCCATATGCCGGTACGCCTGGGCACGGCCCAGAACGTAACCGGGCTGGTGGATGTTGTGAGGAACCCGATTTATGCCACGGGTGTCGGCCTGCTCTTGTTCGGTTTTCAGAACCAGCGACTGGAGCGGGGCGGTACATCGGGTGAGTCGGTGGTAGCGGGTGTATTCAATAGAGTGAGGGATTGGTTTCAGGGGAGTTTTTGACCCCCCACATTTTTTAACATGAAAAATCTAGAGGAGAAAGGTCATGTTTGAACTAGTAGATACCTATAGCGAGAGTGCTGTAATCAAGGTCATCGGCGTCGGTGGTGGCGGTGGCAATGCTGTCATGCACATGGCACATTCCAATATCGACGGTGTCGAGTTTATTTGTGCGAATACGGATTCCCAGGCGCTGAAAAATACAGATGTCAGGACCGTGCTGCAGCTGGGCAACGACATCACCCAGGGACTGGGTGCCGGGGCCAACCCGGTCGTCGGCCGCGAGGCGGCCCTGGAAGACCAGGACCGTATCCGCGAGGCCATCTCGGGCGCCGACATGCTGTTCATTACGGCCGGTATGGGAGGTGGAACCGGCACCGGTGCAGCCCCCGTGGTTGCAGAAATCGCAGAGGAGCTGGGTGTTCTGACGGTGGCTGTGGTGACCAAGCCGTTTCCCTTTGAAGGCGACAAGCGCATGAAGATCGCCAACGCGGGGATCGAGGAACTCTCCAAGCACGTGGACTCGCTGATCACGATACCCAACGAAAAACTGCTGGCGGTGCTGGGCAGGGAGACGAACCTGCTGGATGCATTCAAGTCGGCCAACGACGTGCTTCGCGGTGCCGTACAGGGAATCGCCGAGCTGATCACCTGTCCAGGGCTGATCAACGTGGACTTTGCCGATGTGCGCACGGTGATGTCGGAGATGGGTATGGCCATGATGGGCTCGGGCACATCCACGGGTGCAGAGCGCGCACGCGAGGCTGCGGAGTCGGCAATTGCCAGCCCGCTGCTTGAGGATGTCAACATCGCAGGCGCCA
>JAPOQE010000050.1 GCA_026710875.1 Gammaproteobacteria bacterium
CAGAAGGAGTGTAGTAGCGTGCCGTTGTCAGTTTCAGTGCGGTGTTGTCCCTGAGTGGCAATATGGTCTGCACGGAACCCTTGCCAAAAGAAGTGGTGCCCAGGATGGTAGCGCGCTTGTGGTCCTGCATGGCACCGGCAACGATTTCCGAGGCAGACGCAGAACCCTGGTTGATCAGTACCACCAGCGGTGCACCTCCCAGCAAGTCATCTGTACTTGCCGAGTATTTCAATTCTGCATCACCCGCTCGCCCCTTGATATAAACGATCAGCGAATCATCCTGTAGAAAGACATCCGAGACGCCGACGGCACCGGTCAGCAACCCGCCGGGATTATTGCGCAAATCCAGCACCAGGCCTTTCAACTCGCCATTGTTCTTTGTTTTCAGGCTTTCAATCGCCTCATGCAATCCACTCGTGGTCTTGGATTGAAAATTCGAAATGCGCACATAGCCAAAACCCGGTTCCAGCACCCGACTGCGCACACTGCGTACACGGATCATGGCGCGCGTGATGGTCATCTGCAAAGGAACATCTTCCCCTTCGCGTACAATCGTCAGGTCGATCGCAGACCCGATCTTGCCGCGCATGAGCCCAACGGCCTCTTCCAGGTTCAGTCCTTTTACCGGTTGATCATCCAGCTTGATGATCAAGTCCCCTGGCTGCACCCCGGCACGTTGTGCGGGCGTATCATCGATGGGAGCAATGACCTTGACGAAACCGTTTTCCATCCCGACCTCGATGCCCAGCCCGCCAAACTCACCTGAAGTGCCAATCTGAAGCTCGCGAAACTGTTCTGCGTCCAGAAAGGAAGAGTGTGAATCAAGACCGGATAGCATGCCACGGATTGCATTGTTCAAAAGTTCACTGTCATCGACTTCAGTGACGTAATCCTTTTTGATTCTTGCGTAGATATCTGTGAACGTGCGCAGCTCATCAAGAGGTAGTGAAGCGATCTGTTCCTTGTCTGCCCAGACCGTATGAATCAGACCGGCCGACAGGCTGAGGGTGATGCCCAGTATCAGCCACAGGCTCAAGGATTGCTTAAATTTCATGGCCAGTCTCCACGGTCCAACTCGGTCCAATCATACCCCTATTATGAAACGAAAATACCGGCACGCAAGCCACCATGTGCCCGCTGCAGGTGCTCATGCATCACGGCGGATCAACTCGTCTGGCCGGATGGAGCCGGTTTCTTGCACCAGAGCTGGGGATTCACGGGTTTGCCGTGTCTGCGGATCTCGAAATACACACCGGTACGGCTGTGACCGCCACTGTTGCCTACCGAGGCGATGCGCTCACCCGCCTTGACCCATTCGCCTGGTCGTTTGTACAGACTTTGACTGTGCCCGTACAGGCTCATGTATCCATTGCCGTGATCAATAATCGTCAAAAGCCCCAGACCCCGCATCCATTCCGCAAACACCACGCGTCCGTGAAAAATGCTGTATACGTCGTTGCCGGTCTTTCCCGGTATGAACACGCCCTGCCAATACAGGGTGCGGCGGGAAAATTTTCGTTTTTGGCCATACCGGTTGCTGGGTTTTCCGGCCACGGGCCAGAATAGCTTGCCTTTTACCTTTCGAAAATCCTGATCCTGGTCGATATAGGGAATGTTGATCAGGGCTGCCAGCAGTTCATCCAGAAGTTCCTGGAGCTGCTGCCTGCTGATCTCAAGATTGGCAAGCCGGGCCTGCTCATCGCTGACCCGTGCCTGGATGCGAGCAAGCACATCCTTTCGTTTCATCTGCTGTGCGCTGATTTCCTGTTTTTGATCAAGCACAAGTGTGCGCGTTCGGGTCGCCACCCTTTGCTCTTCCTCGATTTCATCCTGCACCTGGTGGACATCCTGCAGGATCGTATTGGCTTGTTCGATTTTGCGTACACGGGCGCGGTGCAGGTAGTCGTAAAACACCAGGGTGCGCCCCAACTTGGCATGCTCCTCCTGGTTGAGCAGCAGTTTCAGCTTTTCCTGGCCGCCATACAGATACTCGGATCTCAGCTGTGCATACAGGACATTGCGGTGACGGGACAGCTGCTTCAGCAAGCCCTGTTTCCTGGACTCCAACGTCTGGACTTGTGCACGATGGCGCTTCAGTTCGGACTCGGTTTTACCCAGTTGATGATTCAGTTGACCGATTTTGCGTTCAAACTCGCGCAGTTCCGTCTCCAGCGTCCCGGCCTCGCCGCGGTGTTTCTCTATCTTGAACTGGCTGGCTTGAATTTGCGTTTGAACCCGGGCCAGCTTTTTCTCCAGGTCCTGCTGGGTAGACGCCGCTGATACGGAAGCTGTACATACCGCAATACCGACCAGCAACACGACCTGTAATCGCCCCGTTTTGAGTGTGCTTCTCACTGCTGCACTCCTGCGTGGGCCAACGCTTTCATTAATGTATTAGACATTTATAATATTAGCTTATACTATATCTCTATAAGCAAACATGGAGATCGAATTCTCCTGAGAACCTATTGTGAGCATAAGCGCAGAAGAACTCCTCCATCGGGAAAAAGACATTGAACAAGCCTCGAGATCGCTCAAGGCCATGTCACATCCCTTGCGACTGAAAATCCTGTGTGTCCTCGGTAAACGCGAGATCAGCGTACAGGAAATCGTCTGCAGTGTAGGCACGTCCCAGAGTAATATATCGCAGCATTTGGCCATCTTGCGTGACAAAGGTATATTGGCGACCCGGAAAGATGCAAACCGCGTCTATTACAGGGTAGAAGATGAGCGCACGCTGAAGCTGATTGAAATGATGCAACAGGTATTTTGCTCGGTCCATCACACCTGAACAACAGCCTGTGCTTCATGAATTTGCGCAGTAGCCTCATATCTCCACCCTAGAGCAGGCCACAACAATCCGATAATAACCCGGAATGGAAGAATTTACAGATTTTGCGATCAGGAACTATCACCTGTTCATCGCCCTTGCGGTAATCCTTGGAATGATTCTCTGGACCGAGATCAGACGAGCGTCCAAGGGGTTCAAGGAAATAACGCCGGCCGAAGCTGTCACCTTGATCAATCGCGAAGGCGCGTTTGTGCTGGATGTGCGCGAGGCCAATGAGTTTGGCCAGGGCAGTATCATCAATGCTAAGCATGTTGCCCTCAGCGCACTCAAGGAAAAAGCAGACGGCCTGGCGAAAAACAAGGATCAGCCCGTGCTGGTCTTTTGCAAGACCGGTTTGCGATCCTCGCAAGCCTGCAAGATTCTCGCAAAGCACAGCTACTCCCAGGTGTTTGGCCTGAAGGGTGGCATCACGGCTTGGGTAAACGATCAACTTCCGGTTGTAAAAAAATGAGTGCCGGCAAGGTTGTCATCTATTCAGGTAACCGCTGTGCCTACTGCAATGCTGCAAAACGTTTGCTCGACAGCAAAAAGGTCGAATATACGGAAATAAACGTGGATGAGGATCCCGTCCGTCGTGAGGAGATGATGACACGTACTCAACGCCAGACGGTGCCGCAAATTTTCATTGGCGAACAGCATGTCGGCGGTTTTGATGACCTCTCCGAACTCAATCAGTCCGGCGGGCTGGATGAGTTGCTCGCCCAGTGAACTACCCGTCGGCACAGCCAGATGATGTGAACACCTTGCCAAACCCATGAGTGCGGAAACGGATAAACAATTTGAGATTCAAAAGATTTATCTCAAGGATGTCTCCTTCGAAAGTCCCGTTTCTCCGAAAGTATTCACAGAAAAATGGAACCCTCAGACCGATATCCATATCCAGTCGAAAACATCCAAGCTGGATGAGCATCTTTTTGAAGTGAGCATCACTGTGCAGGTAACCGCGACCCAGGACGAGAACACGGCATTCCTCGTTGAGGTTACACAGGCAGGTATTTTTCTGATCAAAAATTTCGAACAGGACCAGCACAACCAGCTGCTCGGCAGCCATTGTCCCAATACGCTGTTTCCGTTTGCCCGAGAATCCGTCGCTGAACTGATCGCGAAAGGGGGCTTTCCACAACTGCTGCTGAACCCGGTGAATTTTGAAGCGCTGTATCAACAGCACCTGAAAGCTCAAAAAGAGCAGAAGTCCCACCCCGATCAAACCAAACACTGACACACTATGACTATCGCTGCGGTATTGGGTGCTGGTTCCTGGGGAACTGCGCTTGCGCTCCAGTTGTCCAGAAACAAACAACGGGTGCAGGTTTGGGATTGTGATACCGACTTGATCAACACCCTGCAGAGCGCGCGCTGCAACGTCCGTTACCTGCCGGACCACCCGCTGCCGGATTCACTCTCAGCACACCATGATTTATCCTCGGCCCTCGAGCACGCTGATTTTGTTCTCGTGGCCGTCCCGAGCTATGCCATGAGGGCCGTGTGCGAACAACTCGCAACGTTGCATATTCCGGGAAAACTGGTCTGGGCAACAAAAGGGTTCGAGAAACCCGACGGCCTGTTGATGCATGAAGTGGTTACCCAGGTACTGGGAGATCAGGTCAAAAAGGCCGTGTTGTCCGGACCGTCTTTTGCCGCCGAAGTCGCCAGCGGATTGCCGGCTGCGATTACTCTGGCTGCAGAAAATCTGGCTATTGCGAAAGAGCTTGCGGATTATTTTCACAGCAGCACTTTTCGCGTCTACACCAGTGAGGACATTATCGGTGTCGAATTGGGTGGTACAATCAAGAACGTACTGGCCATTGCCACCGGCATCGCCGATGGATTTGGATACGGGGCCAACGCACGGGCTGCACTGGTCACACGCGGACTTGCTGAAATGATGCGGTTGGGGCACTGCCTGGGTGCTGAACGAAAGACCCTGATGGGTCTTTCCGGTGTCGGTGACCTGGTGCTGACCTGTACCGATGACCAGTCCCGTAACCGCCGCCTCGGGCTGGCCCTCGCACAAGGAACAACCGCACAACAATACATGGAAGAACTTGGACAGGCCGTGGAAGGATTTCATGCAGCACAGGTGGTGCACCAGGTCGCACAGAATCACCAGGTGGATATGCCGATCTGCTCACAAGTGTGGCGTGTGCTGAACGGGGATACTGCGCTTGAAAGTGCCGTATCCGAACTGTTGAGCCGTGATATGAAAGTCGAGCTTGCATGAACTGGATACCTGTGCGGGCAGGCAGTGCACGGGCACGAGTGAAATGATGTGAACCCTGGACGCCAGGCATGAACGACGATCACAGACTCAAGGTCGATTTTTGCGGCCTGAAACTAACTTCCCCCCTGGTCCTGCTGTCCGGATGCGTCGGATTCGGCGATGAATATACCCGCATAGAGGGATTTTCCAACCGGGATGCAGGTGCGATCTGCCTGAAAGGCACGACCCTTGAGCCGCGCCTGGGCAATGACCCGCACCGCCTGGCTGAAACGACCGACGGCATGCTGAATGCCATCGGTTTGCAGAATCCCGGCGTGGACGCCGTTGTGAGAGAGATCCTGCCCAAGCTTGATTTCTCACAAACCCGTTTCATTGCCAACGTTTCGGGCTCAACGGTCGAGGAGTACCGGGAGGTTACGCGCAGGTTTGACGACTCGCCGATCGATGCGATTGAAATCAACATATCCTGCCCGAACGTCAAGCAAGGCGGTGTCGCTTTCGGTAATGACCCGGACATGTCGGCACGCGTGGTTGAAGCCTGTCGCGAAGTCACCAAACAACCGCTGATCACCAAGCTATCTCCTAACCAGACAGATATCCAGCACAATGCAAAATGCTGCATCGAGGCAGGCAGTGATGCGTTTGCAGTGATCAATACCGTCATGGGCATGGCCATTGATATAGAAACCCGACGACCCGTACTGCACAACAACCAGGGGGGATTGTCCGGTCCGGCAATCAAGCCGATCGCATTGCTGAAAGTGCATGAGGTATACCAGGTGTGCAAGCCACACAAGATTCCGATCATCGGCCAGGGCGGCATCGTGTGCACGGACGATGCTATTGAGTTCCTGATGACGGGTGCCAGCGCGGTAGGCCTGGGCACCGGCCTATTCTATGATCCGCTGTGCTGCAAGGAAATCAACAGCGGTATCGCAAAGCACATCGACAACAATGATCTGCCCGATGTCAATGCATTGACCGGGAGCCTGGAACTGCATACCACGACGTCGGCATACACCTGAGGTGTCGTGCCCGCGATCCTGCACAACACCACCGCAGTCGGACTGGATATCCAGGCAGGCGCCGGGTATTCCCGGATGCAAGAATCCATTTCTGCAATACATTCCATGCTTGCTGGGGCAGTGAATAGTCCGGGATACCACCAATGAGCGATACCCACGGTGAATTTGCGCACGGACAAAATTCCAGCCAGGCCTATAGCAACAATATCCGGCGTGTGTTTTGGTCCTTGCTGATCATCGGCGGATTCCTGATTGTCGAGGTAATCGCCGGAATCATCTCCGGGTCTCTGGCACTTCTCGCCGATGCCTCCCATATGCTTGTCGACACGATCGCCCTGCTGTTTGCCTGGATCGCCTTCAGGCTGAGCACGCGCCCTGCAGACAATGCACGTACCTATGGTTACCACCGCTTCCCGGTGCTGGCTGCCTTCACCAATGGCATCAGCTTGATATTCATCATCGGCTGGATTTTTTTCGAAGCGGTAGATCGGCTGATCCACCCGACCGAGGTGCTGTACGGTCCGATGCTGGTGGTGGCAGTGCTGGGGCTCGCTGTCAATGTCGCCGCCTACCTGATGCTGCACGGTGCTGATCGAGAAAATCTCAATATCCGCGGCGCCCTTCTTCACGTGCTGGGGGACATGCTTGGCTCGGCTGCAGCGATCGTGGCAGCGCTCACGATTATGATGACGGGATGGATGCCGATCGATTCTCTGCTTTCCATCCTGGTCGGACTGCTGGTCTTGCGCAATGCCTGGTTCCTGATAAAAAACTCGGCCCATGTGCTGCTCGAAGGTGTACCAGAAGAACTGAATGTTCATGAGATCGGACCGGATCTGGTCTCACACATCCCTGCCGTCGACGATGTACATCATGTACATGCCTGGTCCCTGTCGCAGGACCACTCATTGTTGACCCTGCATGCCCGGGTAGCGGGAAACACCAACCCTGATGACGTCATTGCTGCGATTCGGGCCCGTCTCGCAGACCGATTTAAAGTCGATCATGTTACGGTACAGATTGAACTGGAAAGCTGCCCCGACGACCGGATTACCGTGCCCAGCTAAGGTTTCAGCCTGGCCGGACTCAGCGGCTATCTTCTGTTTTTTTGTGGGCGGCCTATCCGGGTCAGTGCAAATAGAACAATTGCAGCCACAACGATGGATGGCCCTGAAGGCGTATCAAGTTGTGCCGAGGCAAACAGTCCTCCTGTGACTGCAATTAACCCCGCAACAGCAGCGCCAACGGCCATTTTCTCGGGATTCGATGCGAAGCGCCTTACCGTCGCAGCCGGAATTACCAACAACGCTACAATTAGCAATACCCCGACGATCTTGATGGCCACGGCAATCACCGCCGCAACCAGGAGTCCGAATACCAGTTGCGCGCGCTCCGGCCTCATCTTCGCTACGGTTGCAAGGTCCGTGCTGACAGTGGCTGCCAGCAATGGGCGCCAGATGTATCGCAACATCACCAGTGCTAAGCCGCCTCCGATCCATATAACGGCCAGATCCGTGCGCGAGACTGCGAGAATATCTCCAAACAGCAATGCATGCAGATCAAGCTGCATATTTGGAAAAAAGGACAGGATCACCAGGCCGAATGCAAGCCCGCCATGTGCGAGCAGACCCAGCAGGGTATCGGTTGGCAGTGTGTCACGCCGTTCAAGATAGAACACTGCAAACACCATGATGGAGGCGATTACAAAAATGCCTATCATCAAACTGAAGTCGAGCAAGATGGCAAAGGCGACTCCTAGCAGGGCAGAATGTGCAATGGTCTCACCAAAGTAGGCCAAACGCCTCCACACCACAAAGCACCCTGCCGGCCCCGTGACAAATGCCAGCCCGATACCTGCAAGCAGGGCGCGTATCAAAAAGTCGTCTAGCATGAATCAGTCCTGTGACTTGCCATTACGATGATTGACCGTCGGCGCACCTCCACTTCCAGGAGGGTGTTCATCGTGTTCATGGGGTACCAGAACCACCACGTCATCGCCGGTATCAAGGGCCTTCTTGATATCGTGGGAGATCAGGAGTACGCCACATCCGAGATCGCGACGTATTTGTTCTACAAGCTCATGGAGTACATCCGCTCCGGTAATATCAACCCCTTGGGCAGGCTCGTCCAGAACCAGTAGGTCTGGCCGATGCACAAGCGCACGGGCAAGCAGCAAACGCTGGAACTCGCCACCTGACAGGGTCGTGACTGGCGGGTCGCCGAGGCGTTCAAGACCCACTGCACCCAGTGCGGCTTCAATTTCGTGTGAGGCAAAATCACCGGTCAACGTCATCAGGCGGCGAA
>JAPOQE010000051.1 GCA_026710875.1 Gammaproteobacteria bacterium
CGGCTGACTCGGCCCCGAGGAAGACTGACCCTGACGATGAGCGCCAATGCAGCCGTAAAATCCGAGTTGTTGCATTACTTGAAAGAACTCAAACGCGCCGCATGATGGAAACTTTGAGAAAATTTTTGCAACGATTGGGTAGAGACTCACTCCTGCATTGATCCACCAGTAGCCATCCTGGCGCACGTCTTCAGGCGGGAACTCCGGCACCGGGTTGTAGTCATCCTTGAAAGACGCGGTGAGATTAAGCGCCAGGTTCCAGTTGTCGCTGACCGATGCGGCATAGGTCACACCCAGGGTGGCGCTCAGATCTGAGGCAAACGGCAGGTTGTCACCAGACCTGTCGCTGCCGGTGAAATTCCCTGTAACCGGATGAGGTTCTTCGGTACATCCGAGGGCAATTGTCTGGCCGGGCCAACAGGGCGCGACAAACTCGTCAAACTCGGACTTGGCCCAGGCAACATTGGCAGCTAACGTTAATCCTTCAACCGGCGTTACCCAAAGGGATTCCACTTCCAGGCCATCAACAGAGGCTTTCCCGGCATTGAATATGCTGAATGAAAGCGAAGTGCCATCGAATCTGGAGAGCTGCAGGTCTTCATAGCCGAAGCTGTAAGCCGTTACGTTGAAGCGCAACGAACCGTCAAGCAGCGTCGACTTCATGCCGACCTCGAAACCGTCCACTTTCTCTTCGTTGTAAATATTGTCGAGAGAGGCACCCGGCGTAGTTGCGATCGCCACCTTGGGGCCGATCCCATAGCTGATGTCATAACCACCGGACTTGAATCCTTCCCTGTAGCTGGCAAAGAACATGACATCATCATTGTACTGGTAGCTCAGTGTCACCTCCGGCGAGAAATTGTTCCAATCCTCCTTGTCGTCAAGCAGGGGAATGTCGATTCTGGGAACGGCGGGAAGTCCAAACTGGGGAGTGGGATGTCGTTCAACCTGTATGCGGTTTTCTTTTTCTTCAAACGAATAGCGTCCGCCAAAGGCAAGCGTCCAGTCTTCGCTCAAGTCCCAGATTATCTGGCCGAACACTGAATACGATATACCTTCCTGGTCGGAAATCTGCCGACCGGCAAAAATCGGGAAATCGCCCAGAATCGATATCAGGAACGGGGCCGAGTAGAAGCTGCCAGCGATAACGTCGGTATCCCGTTCAATTTCCTTGTCTTCGTAGAAGGCACCGAGAGAGAAATTCACATTCCCATCGAAATTCGATATCAGGCGAAGCTCCTGGCTCCATTGATCAAGCTTCGTACCGTTGGTGACGGGCAGTCCGGAAACAACTTGAAAACTGGCATCTGCAAAGCGTAATTCGTCGTTCTCGAAAAAGCCGGTTACCGACGTGAAGGTGAGACCATTGTCCGTGTGATACTCCATCTCCAACACGGCGAAATCGTTCTCATTGTCAAAAAAGCCCTTGGTTTCACCTGCGAATTCACCATCTTTCAGAAGGCCGCTGAGCGCCGGGTTTATTCCCGGCGTGATCACCTCATCGTCCGACTTGCAGTTGTCGACACCCGGCACCGGGTAAATCGCCTGCACCGTTCCAGTTCCGCACCAGACTTTCTGAATGCCGTCATAGGGTGTCCCGGTCTGGTTATCTTCCAGATGAGCGTACTTCAGCTTGGCAGAGAAGTTTTCAGTGGGCTCCCACAGCAAGGTCGCCAACACGAATGAGGTCTCGAGCTCGGCATTCCCGGTCCCAAAAGCTGTCTGGACCGGGCCCGTGGGTCCTGTTTCAAACTGATCGGAGTTGATCGCCTTGATCCAACTGTCGTCCGCATCAGACCGGCCAAAGGCGATGCGCGCACCAAGCGTGTCGCTCAAGGGGCCCGAGATGATCCCGCGTAGAGTCGTCTCTTCAGCCACGGTTTCATACATCCCCGTGAGTTCCAGTTCAAACTCATCCCCCGGATCGTATGTATGAATCGCAATCACGCCACCGGGGCTGTTCTTGCCATAAAACAGCGCCTGCGGCCCTTTCAGCACTTCGATCTGCCTGAGGTCGAACATGCCTGCATTCAACATTTGCGCACTGTTGATGCCCATACCATCCACGTTGATGGCTACCGCCTGATCGAACGCAGGGTTTCCGGAACCCGTGCCGACACCTCGCAGATAGATGAACCCGGAGGTCCCGGAGATTGTCTTGCTGGCCACCATCCCGGGTACGATGGTGGCAATGTCCTTGATTCCCTCGATACGCTGCGAACTGATCGTATCCTCGGTAAGAACATTTACCACTACCGGCACTTCCTGCAGGGTCTCTTGCCGTTTTCGTGCCGTGACCACAATTTCTTCAATTGCTTGTGCGCTCTGCGCCCAAACCACTTGAGCAGGTGTCAGCATCGAGGTGGTCATCAGCGCAACTACCGTCGTGACCGACGTGAGTCGAGTGAGCCTGGAGTACGCCTGTTTGATCTGATTCAATTTCATTCCTCTCTCCAAGTAGACGTTTTCGGCGACAATTGGTCATTGCTACAAAATATGAACCATGTTTACCGAGGTTACAATGATACATCATAGATGCATTGTGTCTACATTCAGAAACGGAGAAAACGAAGACGACTCCTCTTTGAACGAAGCAGGGCAGCCGGGGGCAGAAAGCACCCCTTTGAACCAAAGTCAAGAAGACCTGGCCATGGAGATTCTCGTTGGCATGATTTATTCAGACCCTGACTGGAGTCGCCGTCAGCCAGAGTCGAGGTATCAATAGACCACCGACGCAGTCGCCCCTCCGTCGATGGCGATAGTCTGTCCAGTAAGTGCGGAGAGAAGTGGCCCCGGAAATTTGAACAACACCTTAAACTCGCTGCCGAGTCGTTCAAAGAGTGGGCGCCACTTCAATCGGTAGAGTCTCAACGAAAGTACTGCGCCGACTGCACTGCCGATAGCGCCTGTTTCCCACCCCGCATCAATTGTGGTCCACTATTGGTCTGATATCCAGTCTTACATATTATGTTTTCTGTGTCATGTGTATATTGCACAGAAATGCGTTATGCCACATTTTTTGTACTTTGTTCAATTTAATCTAAGGAGCGGGGCAAACTCTGAACCCATGACATTGACTGACGCCATATTTGAACAGCTCGACCTTGAGCATGTGGAAGAGAACCTGTTTCGAGGCTTCGCTCAAGATCACGGTGCGGATCGAGTCTTTGGCGGTCAGGTGATCGGGCAAGCTCTGATTGCCGCCGGACGAACAGTGAAAGACCGCCCCTGCCATTCACTACATGTTTATTTTCTTCGACCAGGTGACCCGAAGATACCCATCCTCTACGAGGTCGACCGCATCAGGGACGGTGGTAGTTTCACGACACGGCGGGTAGTCGCCATTCAGAAGGGGGAAGCGATCTTCAGCATGTCCGCATCTTTTCAATCGATTGAAGTCGGCCTGGAGCACCAGATCGAGATGCCTGATGTACCAGGACCGGAGGAACTCCCCACAGAAGAAGAGGTTCTTGAACGGCTCTTGATCGATTTTCCCGAGGTGGATGAGAATTTATTGCGGATGGCGCACGGCGAGCGACCGTTAGATGTAAGACGGGTTCAGGATTTCAATTACTTCAACCCGAAAGCAATGCCGCCAGTCAAACATATCTGGTACCGCTCGAAGATAAAACTGGGTAACGACCTTGCGAGGCACCAGTGCCTGCTGGCCTATGCATCGGACGTGGGCTTTCTTAGTACCACCAGCATGCCCCACGGCAAATCATTCATGTCAGGCCTGATGATGGCCAGTATCGATCACTCCCTTTGGTTTCACCGAGCGTTCAACCTCGAAGACTGGATATTGATCGCCATGGAAAGCACGCTATCAGCAGGTTCCCGGGGCTTCGTCCGCGCCAGCATGTTCACCCGGGATGGCACGCTCATCGGCTCAGCCACCCAGGAAGGCCTGATACGTGACATCGGAAAATTGAGGGTAAGATAATAGCGGGATCTCAGGAGGCAAAATAAAAGAACGTACAGAGTGTAACGAGGAGTAGCATATGACTGTAGGAGTGATAGTGAGACTGACCGTTGCCAAAAGAAGAAACGCTGAATTCGAGGCCCCGATGCATTCGCACTAGCCGCCTGGAGGTTAAAGAATGAGTGAAATAGAGAAAAAGGACGCCAACAGCGTCGCCCTGGAGCAGATTGCCGTCAGTGATCCGCGCATTTTTGGCGATGACACCTGGCAGCCCTGGTTCGAACGCCTGCGGGCAGAGTCACCGGTGCACTACTGCGCAGATTCTCCCTTCGGCGCCTACTGGTCTGTCACCACTCACCATCTGATCAAGCAGGTGGACTCAAATCACGGCGTTTTCTCTTCGGCACAGGGGATGACCCTCCTGGATGTAGAAGATTCAAGCCTGAGCGAAGAAGACCTGGCCATGGAAAACTTCATCACCATGGACCCGCCGGAGCATGACGTGCAACGCGCGACAGTTGCTCCTGCTGTTGCACCCAGCAACC
>JAPOQE010000052.1 GCA_026710875.1 Gammaproteobacteria bacterium
ATTTCTTTGTAGAAGGCAAATTAAATGACTACACGAGTCAGATCTCTGGAAAGTTTCATGACATGGGCAGCGCAATTCAATCACGGAGAATATCTGTTTCGAGGTGTGCCAAGGGCAGAGTACGAAATGAGCGCATCCGCTTATCGCCGCGTGAAAAATACGGGGAGTGGTGGTGAGAATCGGAACGAAAATTTTGAGAAATTCCTTCAAATCAATAGAGGATTAATCCGGGACGTACGTCTTCGAGGGCACGGTCGAAAAGATGGGCGGGAACTGAAGGATTTGGAAATACTTGCTGAACTTCAGCACTTCCGGGCGGCTACCTGTCTAATGATTTTACCTATAATGCACTAGTTGCGCTCTGGTTCGCTTGCGGACAGGGTTCAGATGACTTGTCAAAAGAGTGTTGTGCTTGCAAGCAAGAGTCTAAGAAGTCACCAAAAGATGGTAGGGTTGTCGCAGTGCGTACAGATAAAGGACACAAATTTAGAGAGGTTACGCTAGAGTTGCTTGAAAAAGACCTTGATTACTTTTTCCTAGGCAATGAAGGCGAGGTCCCCCAGCAGTTATATAAATGGCAACCTCCGCAACAAAACAACCGTATTATGGCACAACAATCTATTTTTTTATTTGGGGCTATCGAAATTAATCCTGATACAGAATGCATCATTGACGGAAATAGCAAAGAAAAAATTCGTAAATCTCTGAAACAAGTATATGGTATCACTGAAGCGATGCTGTTTCCTGATTTTGACGGTTTTGCACAGCAGCACAGGCAGGACGTACCGTATACCCAACTTGCAGCCTCTCAATATAGGAAGAGCGCCATGCAGAAAATGGATGAACGTGAATATGAGGAAGTTATTGCTGCTTGGACCGAGGCTATTAAGATAGACCCTGGTGAATCGAGTGACTACCAGAATCGGGGAACTGCAAGGGAGATGTTGTTATCTCAATCTGGGACAACCGACATTAATGAATTCAAAGGAGTCATCGCTGATTATACAGAGGCTATCAACTTAGACCCTAATGCTCCAGTTTCATACTACCAGCGGGGGACTCTGACGGCTAAGGTAGGCAGAAAGCACGAGGCAGTACTAGATCTGGAAAAAGCATTGCAAATAGCCCAAGCGATTGGGAACGAGGGCCTCATAACCAACGTTCAGCAGGCTCTTCGTGGAATTAGGCGGGTCCGGCGTTAAATCCATTCCCGCACTATGGGCAGTTTTGAAGATGAATAAAATTCGAACGCATCGCTGGACAAGTTGACCATGTGCTACTGGAGGATCAGCGCTGGCACGCTGGTGTCCTTTTGTAGATAAAGCAGGGATAAAGCAGGATGTTGATTATGGCTAAAGTCACCTTAGAATTGCCGGATGAAGTGTTTTCCGCTTTGCGTTGCTCGCCAGAGGAGTTCGTCGCTGAACTACGCTTGGCCGGAGCTATCCACTGGTATGAACGAGGCATGATCTCCCAAGAAAAAGCCGCCTATATAGCCGGTCTGGATCGCACGGATTTCCTTACGGCTTTAGCCCATGAGCAAGTGGATGTCTTTACGGTGGATATAGACGCATTGAAAAGCGAACTAGATCGTGGCTGAAAAACAGCCA
>JAPOQE010000053.1 GCA_026710875.1 Gammaproteobacteria bacterium
GTCATCTCTCTTGATGAGATGAACTCTGCCTATGTGTCCTTGAGAAGCTGAATAGCTCTGAACGATTTCATGTGTATGAGGTCCTGTTGCCTGTTTCCAATCCATCGAATGGTAACCTATCCCCACGCAGTATTTGCCTTCCTGAGGAATCTGCATGCCCAGCTTTAGCTGTGGCATCTGGAGTCTCTCTCCCGTCGTGCGTCTCTTCGGCACGGACAAGTGCATCAGAGCGATGTCGTGACTTTCTGAGTAATGCACTCGGCGGGCGGGTATCAGCCCGCCAAGCAGATCCGGGATTCGTCCAACGTCCTCGGGTTCGGGTTCTGCGGCATACAGCGCACCAATCCAAAGATCGGTGTCTTTCTTCTCGCCGTGCTCATCGAGTTCCAGGGCATCCTCGATGACATGGCGCGCCGTAAGGACGAGACCCTGGGACGAAATTGCAAAGCAGGTTCCAACTCCACGCAAGTACTGCCCCTTCATTGCGACTACCGGCATGATCGACATCTGCGTCTGGTGAGGGAAAGGCTCTATCGTCGCAAAGTCTTCATCGTCTTCAAAATTGGCCAACTGTTGTAGTGAGGATCTCATAAGGACTTTTCGAGCTGCGACTATCAAACATAGTAAATATTTTGGAGTATAAAAAAAATACATGCATCAAAAATATTATTGATTGGACACCATAGCCTGATTTGCCCATGTTCCGCGCATGCATTATCCAGGCGGAAAGGGCAAAACCTTCCATCACATAGTCAACCTTATCCCCCCACATAAGGTGTACCTTGAGCCATTTCTCGGCCATGCCTCTGTGTTGAAGGCAAAGAAGCGTGCCAAAGTTGAATTTGGGGTCGAATTAGACGAGCGATTACTGTCCCAACTTTCTAACCTAAAGAATTCTGGTGTACGCCTCATCCATGGCGATGGCATCAGGTTTCTAGAGAACTATCCTTTTGAGGGTGATGAGGTCGTTTACTGTGACCCTCCCTATTACCCAACAACGCGCAAAAGGAAACGCGTTTATCGTCATGACTTGAGTCATGACGATCATGTACGCCTTCTGAAGATCATTACTCGGCTCAATGCACAGGTCATCATTTCTGGCTATGACAACGAGATTTATCGCCAATATTTGAATAACTGGCATATATACACATTTCCATACAAAGCCCATGATGGGCTGCGAACAGAATATCTTTGGTACAACTTCTCAAACCCTAGCAAGCTCCACGACTATCGCTATTTAGGTTCCAACTTCCAGGAACGTCAGACAATTCGACGACGCCTTGAGCGGATGAAACGCCGTTTAAGCAATTTGACCGATCAAGAGCGTGCTTTTCTACTTGAGTGGCTAACCATCCTAGAGGATCGCCATGCAGATCAAGACCCACTTTGAAGATGGGAAGTGTTTTGAATGCAATATTCCTGATGAAAACGAAGAAGTTATGCACGGTGTGCTGTGGGGGTGTGCCAGCAAACCATTTACTCCTGCTTATTGGCGTCTGATATGTATCACAAATAATGCAGTTCATAAGCAAAGCATCTATCATTTAGGCACTTCATTAAAAGAAGAAGTGGTTGCTTGTCTCCTCGGGGGTCATGGCATAACAGGAGAGTTGGGGCTAGCTGCATACAACCATTTACGTCTAAACCATGTATTAGATGCAGATTGCCCATACACTGCAGAACAAATTGAAAGCTTACTGCGCGAACCACTTGTTGTTGATGGAAGATCAGTCAGATACCGTTATCCGCATCAAAAAGCAAAATATATCTACTCTGCAATTGGATATTTAAACGCAAATACTCCCCCGAATAATTGTGGCAAGTCTCTTAGAAACTGGCTTACTGCTATTCCTGGGATTGGTTACAAAACTGCATCATGGGTTGCCCGAAACTGGCTTGATGCACAAGATGTAGCAATTCTTGACATCCATATTCATCGGGCTGGTATTCTTGCTGGCATCTTTTCCCCGAACGACGATGTCAGAAAAGATTATCTCCGAATGGAGGAGAACTTTATTATATTAGCTAACGGTATTTCCGTTCCAGCAAATATACTCGACAACCTGATCTGGAGTGAGCTAAGGCAAACACCAAGACTTGTTCGGCAAATGCTTACAGACCGTGGAGTATCTTCAAGTGACCGTTGCGGACTACCTCCGACCTACAATCGCAACAGCAGCCGGAATTATGAACTTTTTACGAGCACTTAGCACAGTTATAATCTAATCTTCTTCCACCGCACCAACGGGATAAAAGAATATTCCAATGCCTCAGCAATCAATGAAAGTGTGCCAAGCAATAAACCAGTCTCACGGAGGGCTAAAGAATCCGGTGATTAGTAATACTCCGTGATAATGTGCGACGTGCATCGAATAGTAGCAACGAGCAATTGCAAACATTGAGGATTTCGCCAGCTGGCATGCCTATCTGATTACACACGTCAATAGATACAGGCAGTATTTCTGCTCGATGCTTAGCTGCATCGTAGACCCAAGCTTCTTCGTGAGACCCGAAGAACATCTGTTCTCATGCTGCTAAAGCACCCGCAGTTGTAATCGGAGATTTAACATGTTCTGAAGACTTTTCCTTGAGTATGGGATGCGCTTATCATCGATTTAGGCGTCGGCGTAGCCAAGTCCTGCAACAACCTCACGATGTTTGATACAACCACGGCACTGCCCACAAGCAATGTTGCCAGTGTGGCACGAATGTGCCCAAGCGAGAAGTGAATATGGAATTCCTGATTGTTTGACGAGGTCCACTGTTGAGATATTGATTGCTGGTGCTTTTATAAACATTGCACCTTCCTGCATTGCCAATAGCTGGCTTATTTTCTGCACAAATTCTTTTGTCCCGTCACGATGGATTGAATCACTGCCTACTGTGGCAATTAATAGACAATTAACCCCATCCTGGAACAAACGCATAGCTGCGAGTGTAATTAACATTTGATTACGGAACGGCCACCAATCGCTTACAGGTGCATTTTCGAGTGCTGGAGTACTTGCGAGATCTCCAGAGCCTAAAGCACTTAGATCAGCTGATATTGTTACATGTTGTATGCTTAAGCGATCAGTAAGAATTTTAGCGGCACCTATTTCAGCAGAAGCAGGTCTTTGGCCGTAGTCAATAGTCACTGCAATGTTGGGCTTTTCCTGATAAGTCAGGGCAAAAGAATCCATTCCTCCGGAAAGTAGTATTCCGACTTTACTCACTTTAATGCTTCCCACTGTGCGTGATAAATCGCAGTAGTGAAATCATGAAACACCTTACATCCTGTTCCACGCAACATTTTCATTGATTCATTATTTTTTTGTGCGCTAAATGCAATGACTGGCAGACCCTTTTTCACAGCATATCCAACTTCAAACAAAGTTCCTGCATCAGTACCATCACATAATGCAAATACAGCATCCGCAGCTTCTATTCCTTGTATATCTGCAGGGACAACCTTATCGGCATCACCAGTGCCTACATCATGATAGGGGGAGAACAATCTAAAACCAGCACTCTGAAAAGCTGTTCTTGCTTCCTCTACTAGCCAGAGCTGGCTCATTGTGAAGAAGGGACCAGCAAGGTATATCTCTGCCTCAGAGGGTTTTCGCGAAGGTGTCAAAGATGCAAATATAAAATCTTCACCAGTGAGATCATTACGATGAAGTGGAATTTGCCTACGGTCGCAATACAATGCTGAACCCCTAGACGCATACCGAGCTGCTTCAACTGGCGAAGCATTCTCGATTCCCCAGAAATGTGAAAATACGGCCGTAAAAACGTCGCCCGAGCCTATTGGCCATATGTTGTCTGTAACATAAGCTTCTACATGATCAGTCGTTGACTCCGTGTGTACCACAGCACCATTTGCTCCTGACTTAACCACGACCACGACCACATTGGGCTGACCCAATAGCACTTGGGCTGCCTGGATTGGGTCCATCTTGCCTGTTAATTTACAAACTTCACTTTGATTCAATACATAGGCCAACTCCTCAGCAGTTGATCCATTTGCGTCAAATTGCTCAGGTTTTTTGGGATTTTGAGGATCAAATATAACTCTACCCCCATTTACAACTGCGTTTCCCTCAAGCATGCCAAACTGAAGAATGACGCTATCCGACACTTTTATCTCCGGCGCATTACTTACGGGTAGTCGTTTTGGCCTTATGATTGGGGGAGAAGAGCCATGGTAGTAAGTGAAGGACACAATCTCAGGTACAGCATAGCCATCTAAATTAAGGCCCCATACTTCCTTTACATAATATTCGATGTCTGGCCGCTTATCTTCACCCACAAAGCTTGTCAAAGTAATATCGGGGTTTATAGAGCTCAGGGCTGCTGCTGCACGTCCACCACTTCCATAAATTACATCATCTTCTGGGAAAATAGCCCGCTCTTGATAAATTCCACCAACAATTCTCATAGGGACAGGACACCTTTACTTAGCAGATATATGTACCCTTACAAAACCATCCTGAATATCCCTAACCACTGCGACATATTCAAAACCGTCATGCATGCACTCAATCAGTTTTGTAATCATGGTCCAATTGACTGAACCTAATACCTTATCTGTATCCCGCATCACAACAACTTTGTTGTTGCTCAAAACGACGTTTAATTCATCCGAAACATTCAGACCTTCCATTGCGTCCTTCTGGGGTGAATTGATGTCCGTTCTAAAACTGATACTGCCACAATCCTCAACTGGCTTAGGATCATATGATCCTACTGGACTACTACAACCCCCCATACGTGCTTCCTTGGTAATTTTTGAAAACTATCAATTAATGCTTTCCAATACTACTAGGCAAAGCCTGATTAATCGACTGCTTCTGCAAGGTGACGGCAGTAAATCCATACTGAATCGGTTCAGCAGATTCGAAAGATCATTCAGAGCAGGCCATACTCTTACGTCATCATCATTCGCTTCCGACTAATCCGCGATATCCTCGATTTCAAGAGATTTGAGATGCGGTTTGATCGCACTTACAAGACGGTTCATGGCACGAGTAAGCTGATCATGAGTTTTCTGCCATTCTTCCTCGGGGTCGCGCCATCCACCACGGATACTCACACCAAATCTACACGCCTGCCTACCTTCCAGAGCTAACCAATTAAGTGGGCCTCCAAAATCAGACTCAATCTGGTCTTTCTTGGCGGACAATTGATCATAAATCCGATAGTTAATATGCTGCATGCCGGATCCTCGATCAATATAGATCTCTACACCAGCATCGTGCTTTCTCACAGCATAATTGAACCAAATACCACGCACTCCAGAGCTAGTACTAAGAACAGAACGCTGATTGGGCGCAATATGGCGATGCAATCCTGCATCAGGATGCTGAACAAGACGTGACCACCATTTAAGTCGTAAGCGTTCCCGCTCACTTATCTCCTGTTTGCTAAGGCCAATCTACTTTGCTTCATCAGAAGGTCCAGCAATTAGAGTTAGCAGTGGAGCGGGCAGGTATGTGTCGGGTGAATATACGTGGAAAGGTGTGTTTTGGTCGTATGTCAATGTTTCCATGGGAAGTTCTACGTACCAGCCGGAAGCCCTAGACTCGTCGGCCATGCTAGTGTACGGCCAGTATCAGGCATACGGCCAATAGAACCCGTATACTCAACTGATGTTCCTTGGGTTCATGGGTTCTATTCCCTGAATCCGTGATGGGTGCCCATCAATGAAGATTCCGATCCGCCTGACAGTAGCGAATGTCCGCTATGTGAACCGCCGACTGCACGAGGCGGTGAGCCATCACGGGTCTCCGAGAATATCCCCGACCATGACCCGTCTGTAGAAACAATCCCACGCTTGGATGGGTGAGTTCCACGTTATTGCCGATAAAGTGGCCTTCCTAATGAAGGTCGTTACGGCCAAATTGTATCTCGTACCCCGATGAAGGTCTGTCTTGGATATCGCGGGTGATCGCACTTCCCGGATAGGCCACTGAGATATTCACCAGGTCAATGTCGTGGATAGCACCTGAGACCGTCCTTTCCCCGAAATCAGCAATCAGCCTGAGCTGCCCCTGATATTCGCCATAGGCGATGAAGCCTACGGGATAATCAGGAAAGTCCGTGCCATGACGTGTCGAGTAGATGCCTGCAGCCTCACCGATATAGATGGCGGTACCCGTGACCGGTAAATGAAATGGTTGATCCAGTGGAGATTCCACCATGGGGACGAAACTGCTTCCACCGCCTCCGCAAGATGCCAGGAAGACGGCTAGCAGGGCCAGTAATGGATACAGCTTGTTTGGACGCATTATTTATTGTTCCTTATGTATTCTACAAAGAGTCCAGCGCAGGCCTGCGGTGCTTGGGAGCAACACGCGATATGCTCCCAGTTGAACCAGACTCCACGTTCTAGGGTGATGCCGGTTTTCGGCACTCAGGCAGACTTCGGCGATGACAGCTGCACTTAACGTTAGGAATAATTAGAACGGACTGACACTGAAATTCATTCTTTGCCATCCTAAGCCGCCTTGCTGCGTTTGATTTCCCTTGTCTGTCAGGCGGACAATCAGTTCTTCCTGGGTCTTGGTGCTCTTCATACTGTTACATGCGCTGCACAACAGTTGAAGATTGCTGATTTGGTCGGTGCTGGGTAATAGCGTTTGCCGTCAAAGGTTTTTTGAACTGCCTGACTTCCTTGGTCTAGGCTTCACGACCTAATCGAAGAGCTAATCAAAGAGGTTGGTATCAAACAAGCTCCTTGGCCTTCTCGATGAACCGCTTGGATTGCTCGGAATCGTCCCGTTTGGTGTGCTTCGCCACGATTGCAGCTCTTTGGGCATTGGACATTCCATCCCATTGCTGACACTATAGTTCATGTAACTGCATGCAAGTAACCCACGATGTCGGGTTGCCTGCCAAATAGAATAATCCTTTACCAGGGCGCTTAATTACCGTCCTTTGGGTGAATAGGCGGGACTTTCGCATACTTGTGTGTAGTTACAACAGCCCGGCGCCTTGTCGGCCTCTAATAACAAGCACAAGTAAGGAGGTCCCATTAAATTTCTACTATCTCTTGTAATTCTGCTTTTCCTGCTTACGGCCTGTGGTGGTGGCGGTGGTAGCAGCTCACCTGTACCACAAACCCCGCCTGCACAGGAACCTGTTGCACCTGAACCTGAAGCGGAGCCCGAGCCAGAGGCAGACCCGGACCCGCAACCTGAGACACAGCCTGAAGATCCGCAGGAACCAGAAGCGCCGGAGACCGAGCCGGTAGGCACAGAACCAGAAATGCCTGAAGCCAGTTTCGATAGTCAGACCAGGACAACCTTGCAGGGCCTGATCCAAAGCTCTGATACAGTGACTTTCGTGGATAACATAGATGGCATCGCTTTTAATTGGAACCCCAATGTTCAAGCCACGCCGTCTACTATGCAACTCTCGGATCTTATGGTGAGTGACCGTGATGAATTTCAGGACGGAGGGAATCGGCGAGGCGTAAATACAGCAAGCTGGGAAGGAGGCGATATAGTCAGGGGTTACGGTGGCTGGATGGATTACAGCTTCTTCTACCTGGACGTGTGGAACCCGGTAAGCGATGATCCGTTGCGCCCCAGTGAATCTACATTTACCAGCGTCTATTCAATCGGTAATGCATCAGGGAGCAACCCCTTGTCGGGAAGCGCGACCTGGACAGGGGTCATGGCAGGGATTGACGAAAACGAGGACGCCACGACCTTTGGCAACTTGGTCACGGGGAATGCCACGGTGACTATTGACAACTTCAGCACACCAAGGGTAGGCGTGGCACTTTCCAGTATTTCGGATGTCGCCACTGGCAAGTCTCATGCTGACATTGCATGGAGTGGTCTCAGCCTCAATAGCGGGGCCTTTTCCGCCAGTGGCCTTTCTGGGCTATTCTATGGCCCCAACCACGAAGAAGTAGGCGGGATATTCCTGCGGAACCAGATCAGCGGTGCCTTTGGAGCAGCGCGACAATAGCGGTAAAATTGTCAGATGAAAAGGGGCTGAATGTAGGGTCCAGCCCCGCGCTCAAACACAACTATGGAGGTAGTTATGTCTGATGTTCGCAAACCATCAACTCGTATTTCTACCAATCTGATCAAGTACACGGCGTCGTTTGTGATTTATGGAGACCATGTTGGGGGGTAGGGTTTCAATCTATGGGGAAAGGACGCGAACTTGTAGCGGACGCTTCCGACAAGCCTCTTCCAGATTGCGCCTTATATCTTTTAACTGTTGATCAGGCAAGGGAGTTGAAAACCAAACGTTCCGCACTCTGAAACGAGGTCGAAGTGAAGAAGCGTCAGCACTGAGGCCACAAGCATCTTCTCCCAGTTCTTTGGGGCTGCACCTGGGACAAGCCTGTTGGATAGCGCGTGAAGGTCTTCCCGTGCTTTCTTCGCCCGCTTTTCCTCTTCCAGCCCCGCCAGTGTCCAGGGCCTCCTTGAGGCCATCCTGAAAATCAAGCTGCCGCTGACGCTGGGCCTTCCTGATATGCGACATTTCGCGCATTAGGCCGAACTGCTCCTTGGCCATTGCCGAGCAGGAATTGCGAAACACTCTGCGAAAAACCGGAAAGTTTGGACATTGTACGTCCCCCCGATTCCTGGCTGTAATGAAACTGTACGCACTCGGCCACGTGTCCGGTTTGGCCCGAAACCCGAGAGTGTGGCAGGTACTCTGGCTCAACCGGGAGCGAGATCACCCAAATGCGGCGCGCCTCGAATCAACAACCTCAAACAGATTACCAGCCACAACCGGATGGGGCTTATTCAAGCTTAAAATGATTCTCTGGCAAAATAGATCCAAAGCAGTGTTGAAATCTGGTCAGACACCAAGGGTTTAGGCACTAGGTATACCATTGCCCAATTTTGCTATTTTGTCGCACTTGTCTTGCGGCTTTGCTCAATCTGCTGATCCACCCAATCATCTATCTCTGATTCGCACCAGCCCGTAGCGCGCCCTCCGAGGGCAACAGGTTTAGGGAAATTGCCTTGCTTGACCCGCAAATAAATTGTGGATCTCGACAGCCCGGTACGGGACATGACGGCTGGTAGCCGTAATATCGAGTTGGACATAATTGACACCCTTAGAATGCAGTTAAACTACTTCTAATTTTCGTAAAAGGATTACGGCTTGAATAGTGCGAAGGTTACAAAAACCTTCTGAAAGCAGGCAAGTATCGTCAGAAGGTTTACCTGTTGTACATAAAGGTTATAAAAAAACGCATAAGTGTTGCCTGGCACAATATGGATTTCGCCGAGGGCAGAAATGGGAGGCTTTTGGAGGTGACCTTGATATTTCCGTTTTTTCATCAAAGCACTCTTCCTTTGATTAGGATCATGAATGGATCGCACTGGCGATGCGCCATGGATGCCAGCTCGTTAAGCTCCTTAATCTCATCATGGTCTATCGAATCGCCCTCATGGTGTTGAGCCGTAAATTCAGTGGACGCGCTCTCAATGAGTTCGCCCAGCAAAGAGCAATAGCTGTTGATACCGGCGTGCAGCTTGTTTATGACGCCATATTTAGCGCCCCGCAGTTCCGATTCCCTCTCATCCTGTTCTTTCTCTTGCGGCGTGCGCGTATCCTCGGTGACGCCAAACAGGTCCTCAGTTGTTGTTGCATCAGTTACTTTAATCGGCTTCCCAAACAAAATACTGTGCCCATCCGCCCACAGCGGCGTAGCCAGCGTGGCTATCAGAATCATCAATATGTATTTGCTCATTTCTAACCTCCTGTCCTTCTTATGTATGGTGTCCCCCAGGAGAATCGAACTCGCCGCTCCCACCTTGAAAGGGTGGTGTCCTAACCGCTAGACCATGGGGACCTTGTTGTGTTCTGCCAGCTCCTCGACCAGACCCTCACTATGGTCAAACCACTGCTTATAAGTGAAGAATCTTTTTGGGTTGTCTGGGAAGTGTAGTATTTCGATCTTTACCGCCCTGCCCTTCATATAATCTATGTACATGGCCTGGTTTTCGGTACCTGTTTCGTACTTGACTTGATTCTCCAGCAACTGATCCAGCTCATGATCAGTTAATAGAGCGCCTGAACACAGACTGCAACGAGCTGGCTACCCAGATGCGACCCGCTTGAACCGGTCGAGCAGGTTGGCATTGAATGAATTGATCTGTGCCGGAGAGTTTCTGGGATTCACTGCAGCCAGCTTGACAACGTGCGCTCTTCCTTCTTCGCGGCCTTCTCCCATGACTTGCGCTCTGCAGGCGGCACCAGGAAGTTAAAGGGTTTCATCTTCTCACTCATCTTCCTTCCCCCTTGCGGTCCATGTGATGAACCCCCCGAATGCGAACACGGCAGCAATCACTGCTATGTCGTTCGGGAGGTATTTGAAAAACAGTGCACTGGCAATCATCCAGATCACCAGTGCAATGAGGTTGGGTAGGTATCGTTTCATTTTCTCTTCTTGTAGTACCAGCTGTTGCCAATGTCCTTGCGCCCATTGAGCTTGGCTATCCGATGTGTGAGGTACACCTGTAATTACAATGCTAATCAGTGCAACCTGGTCGGCGTTTCACGGGCTAGCAGCGAGTGAAATAAAGTTACCACTGATCCGAGTCATAATTCTACAGAATACATATCATGCCGTTCTGAAGTTCGGCAGGCAGCACGTTTGAACTTTCGTGTGTCAAGACTCTCAGCCAGTCGATTTGGGTGCACCCCCTTCAGGCTTCCAGTTGGCAATCCTTGCACATTCTTTGATGGCTGACTCTTTCGGTCTGCCTTGCGCATCTGTCAAATTGTATTCATCGGCATGCGTGCGCAGCCAGCATTCCAGACCTTGACGAGGGCTTTTTTTTACGGTCAGGCCCTGATCCCCCATTGCCAACCATGCGTATACCGCCGCTGCAAGCTTGGGGGCATACCGAGCATGCTCAGTATCCAAGTAATCGGGCTGATCAGATATCTTAGGAAAGACAAACTGTGGTTTACCCTTACTATCCAGCGTCAAGCTTTTTTTGATAGGCTCGCTGTGTACTTTAGTGCTCAGAACTTGTGGTGGATGTGACAGTAAAGAATCGTATAGCGCTGCACGAACTGCCTCATAGTAACTTTTCTGATTCTTGGCCGAATCTGAATTCTCAATAAGTTTTTGAATATCCTCCGGATCCTCGCTGAGGATAAGCAAAGTGATCTGATGCATGTTGATGATTTCGCACCAATCAGAATATTTCAATTTCCGCACGAGCCAGCTACCTCAAATCTGCATATATCTGATATCCCATATAGTTCATTTTAAGCCAGTACGGTTCGAGAATATACATTTCTATTTAATGATAAAGTGCGCAAAGCAAACGCATAATCCGGGCAATAGTGCAGCACTTGGAAACACCAAACCCGCCTAAGCCCACAACATTGTCCTAAAGTACAAGTTGGGAGATCCATGAGTGCGTATAAATACGAAACCATCATATACTGGAGCAATGAGGATGAGGCATTCATTGCTGAAGCGCTGGAATTGCCACATTGCATGGCTCGCGGAGGTATCCAACTGGAGGGTGATCACTAATGAATATCCGCGATATAAAAGTGTATATACCGCCTTTCCATCCAGGTGAAATTGTATGAACGGAGGTTATAGAGGAATTGGGTCTGACCGTTACAAATGCGGCCGAGGTTTTCGGGGTTTGCAGGGCGACCCTCTCAGAGTTTTTGAACGGCAATGCCAGTTTGTCTCCAGAGATGGCGTTGCTCATCGAGAAAGCCTTCGATATACACATGGACATGCTTTTGCACATGCAGGCATGGTATGACGCATTCAGAATGCGGGTACGCTCCGGAAAATTCAATGTTGAGCGATATGTGCCCGTTTGATATTGAATTCGATTCCTTGACGCGTCGTTCGTGTATACCCGGAATTCAAACAGCCTCGAATACGTTTTACATCCGGTTAGTGCGGCCAGTCACACTAATGGTTGTAACCGGGATCTGGCTGGCTTCAGGTGTCGCCGTCGCTGGCGAGCTATACCTGCGCGGCGGTTTGGGCTTCGACCAGCTGGACAATACGGAATTTACAGACGCTGACTGTGCCAGCACCGTCCCGGCGGCGCTCTACGGATGCGGGATCGGTGGTGACGGCGCGCATTACCGATCGGTCGGTGATTTCGATGAGGTACTTGCATTGGAGCTAGGGCTTGGCTATGCAACCGGGGCAACGAGGATCGAGATGCAGCTCGAGTATCGTCCCCGCTTTGAGTTCGAGGGCCGAGCCAATTTCCTAGCACCCAATCGACAGCAATCCGTATCGGCAAACCTGTCCTCGGTGTCGGGGATGCTGGCGGGTTATGTCGACTTCGACGGACTGGTTCTACCAACGTCTGCCTCTCTGGTCCCGTTTGTCGGTGCCGGTATAGGCGCCGTGCGTACCCGGATCGGGAAAACCACCATGACCTTCCCGGCAACGACAACGATCGTGCCGGGCGACAGCAGGACTCAACTGGCCTGGATGGCAACGGCCGGGTTCGCGATATCGTCGGAGGAAGGTGTAAGTTTGGACCTGGCTTGGCGCTATACGGATCTTGGCGGGATTCGCACACCACAGGGTTCGGGTTCGGTAGTCTGGCACGACGGGAGCCGGCAGCCGCTGTTGCTCGATCTCGCTCCCACAAAGGCGGGGCTCAGGGGACACGGTATTCGACTGTCGCTGCGCTACACTCCTGTCAGATTCTCAAGGTGATTTACCACATTTTCTATGGTAGGTGTCCTTCCATCTTTTCCAATTTGTGGCGGAAGAGCAGTCCAGATGACATGATCAAGTTGCTTCGTAGCAGCCCATTTGTAAGTTCAGGAATAGAATCGAGTGCCCGAGTGCCCGAGTGCCTACTGACCAGCTTCCAATGTGTTTAGACTTAGTTCCTTCACGCAATCGAAGGGCTTCACATGCGCCTTCTATGGTTTCAGAATCCATCAATGCCCAAAGCGACCGCACGGGGCGTGCAGAACACTTATGACTAGCATAATGCGCTTATCTGCCGATTCACGAGCAAATTCAAGCCGAATCAGTGGGCCATCCTCAAACCAGTGTCTTTGAATAGGTAGCTCCCGTGGATCCCAAATAAGAGATCCCCACCCACGCATCGTTGATGCACTTCCCTAGGTTGCGCAGTCATCGTTGTCGAGACAGAATAATCCCGTAACAACAATGAGTTGCGTGGCTCCTGCCTCCGATCCGTTCCCCCTTCAATCCCGATTACGGTTGTGCTGTTCAGGACACGACCTTAGCAGCTCATAATGCCGATCTGCTACTCGCGACTCTAGACCAACAGCACGGAACTCGTTCGTCGCACTTGTCTGTGCTCGACGCCAATGCTGCTTGCCGCTGTCTAATCGGCTGCCAGTAAGACCTATTACCGTGTGCCCCCAAACGCAGCCACCATATCGGTTCTCTTGAGCGTTCCACCCATGTGCTCATGTTCAGGGCCGAGGAAAACCCCGGTGACGTGACCTTGCTCGTAGCCTTCACCGCGAGCGTTCACGAATTCGTTGCCGGCAACGCTGATCTTGTAATCGATATTGCGGGTATGAAACCAACGGTCTGACGATTCGGATTCGAAACGATTCAGGAAGTAAATGTCACGAAACCGCAAGTCATGCTCACTATCGGGGTTCGACAGCGTAGAGATTCTGACCTGAAGCGAGGCGTCACCCGCTAACGGCGAAGGCCCGGAAAACCCCAGCAGGTTGCCATTCCATGTGGCGGTGCCGTATAGGCGACGGTTGTCGACCAAGCCCGTATCCGGCAAGATGCCCCTAACCCATGGTTGTGGCAGACCGTTAAACAGCGCTACCCCGAAATTCAGGTTCCCGTCTTCTGTCCGGCCTACCAGGTGGAAGGTCGTGTCCGACCATTCGCCCCAGTCGTTATAGAGGTCGGTTCGCTGGCTCATGTACATGATCTGCAGCACTTCGCGGTCGATCCTGCTGATGACATGGCCGAGGTTCGGGATGTATCCACCAGACGCGCCCATGATGCTGTCCGGGAACTCGATACTGTCGACGTGGCCCCCGATACCGAGCGCATGCAGCAGTTCGTGGACGATTACGGAGCGCGAGTGCATGTATTCAGATGTATCGAAATCATCGGGCAGCCGCAGGAACGCCAAAGAGGTATTGTCTCCAGATAACGTAGAGGTCGCGCAAGCCACCGCAGTGGCGCCGCAGTTGTATGCGACATCTGTCGGAGAATCAAGGATCGCCACGATTTCTCCAGGATAGGCGTAGATAGTCTCGCCATTGTCCACTCTTGCGCCCATGTATTGAATTTGGAACTCAGGCGGCAATGCATCGTTCAACAACCGAACGCTGCTCATTAGAGCAGCAAGGATGCTCGCATTCTGGTCTTCCAAAAAGTACTCATTGACATACAACTTTGGCGCGACACGGAACGGGTAGAAGCCATCCGTAGACAGAAAGGACTGAACGGTATCGTCACTGGTGATCAGGTCGTGCTCATAGTTCCACAGCCTGTCGATACCTACGCCATCCCTGGACGCGCCCATCTCGTAGCGGATGCCGGTCCTCGTCGTCGCGACGTGACGCAGCGATTCCCGGGGTTCCAAGTCTCCGCCGATGTAGACTTCTGTCACATCGTCGCTCAGGCGAAACGAATGAGAATGGGATCTGGTTTCATATGGCGTGTAACTGTGGCGCGGCGCGGCAGTGTTCGAATAGTCGAGCTGAGATACCGGCCCCATCGATACTTCGCCACCTCCACCTCCACCGCCACATGCGGCCAGTGTCATTCACCCTAACGTCAATACAACTTTATCGAATGTCGTCATTGTTTTGCACTATGTGAACTGCGTTTATCGTGCCTATGCTGACCTTCAATATAACATAGCTTCCCTTGAATCAACATTGCAACGCGCTCGGCCGCCAGGCTCAGGGTCGCGTCGTCGAGATAGACGTAGCGGTTGGTTGTGCTAGCCCGTCGGTGTTCAAGCAAGCGTCCCGCGATATGCAGGCTCTCGCCATTCATGACCGCGTGCGAGGCGTGCGCATGACGCAGGTCATGCAGCCGCGCATCTGCCACGATTCCGGCCGCGTCACGCGCCTTGACCCAGAACCTCCACAGGTCATCCGTACTCAACGGTTCGTTCCCTTTTCCGCCCGGAAACACCCATTCTCCGGACGCCGTTTCGGCGAGGCCATGCAGCAACTCCCGCGCGGCCTCGCCAAGCAGATA
>JAPOQE010000054.1 GCA_026710875.1 Gammaproteobacteria bacterium
TCAGCCAGATACCGGTTCTTCGCATCTGCTGTGAGGTGATATGTCCTGATCCGAAGACGATGGCATTGGGCGGTGTGGCGATCGGCAGCATGAATGCACAGCTTGCCGCGATCGAGGCCGGAATGACCAGCGTGTAGGGATGGACACCCAGCGCCGGCGCAATGGCGGCCAGGATGGGTACCAGCGTGGCCGTGGTGGCGGTGTTTGAGGTCAGCTCGGTCAGGAACACGACCCCGGCGATGACGGCCAGAAGGATAAGGAATACAGGCAGGAAGGACAGTGCCATGGCCTGCACCCCGATGAACTCGGTCACCCCGTTGGCCTTGACGGCGCTGGCAAGACTCAATCCGCCGCCGAGCAATATTAGGATCCCCCATGGCAGGTTCTTGAGATCCACCCACTGAAGGATGAATTGCCCCGTGTGGTTTCTGGCCGGGAGGATGAAAAGCAGCACGGCCCCGAAGATCGCGATGCCTGAGTCCGTGAGTCCTTTCAGCGGCATGGCCGCCTGTCCAAACACCGTAAATTCAACCTGTTGCAGGGAAGTTCTTGAAAGCCACATCAACACGGTGAATGCAAAAACACCCAGCACTGCCTTCTCCTCGTAGTCCATGGCTCCGAGTGAGCGCCTTTTTTCTTCAAGGGAGGCCGCAGAGCCTGACAGCTTGATGCTATCGACCTTGTAGATGACCTTGGTCAGCAACCACCAGCTCAATGGCAACAATACCAGCACCACGGGCACGCCGATCTTCGACCATTCAAAAAAACTGATGTCCTGCTGATAAGGAGCATCGATGGAGTCGCGCACGAACGCGACCACGAATGAATTGGGTATGGTGCCGATGACCGTGGAGATACCGCCGATGGAAGCCGCGTAGGCAATGCTCAGCATGATGCAGGTTGCAAACGCGTGGCCTTCATGTACCTCCTCGTTTGATGTGCCGTTGTACAGGACCAGACCGATAACACTCAGCCCGATCGGCAGCATCATGGCAGTGGTTGCCGTGTTGGAGATGAATGCGCTCAAGAAGGCAGTCGCCAGCATGAAACCGCCGACGATACGGGCCGGAGAGCTGCCGACGCGGCTCAGGATGCCAAGCGCTATGCGCTTGTCGAGCCCCCAGCGCTGAATCGCAGTCGCGATCAGGAATCCGCCGAGTAGCAGGAAGATGATGTGGGAGGCATAGGGGGCAGTGGCCTGCTGGATTGAGCTGATGCCGAACACCGGGAACAGTGCGATGGGCAGCAGGGCCGTCACCCGGATATCGACCGCCTCAGTCAGCCACCAGGTAGCCATCCATACCAGCATGGCCAGGGTCGCCTTGGCCGCATGGTCCAGGCTGGCAAGATCACCACCTCCGGTGGTGAACTGATCCGGCAGCCACAGGTAGACAAGCAGGGCGCCCAGGGGGCCACTGATCAGGCAGATCAGCCGATTGTAGGTGGTTTTCATATCTCGATACTTCGCGCTTTGCTATCATTTTACTGGCTTGAGATAAATTAAATACCACTGGCAGTGAAGTTTTTCCCATGACAGAACACGCAGTACAATCGCTGGATACCCGCTCGCGCCCCCTGCGGGACCTCAGGATATCGGTGACCGACCGGTGCAATTTCCGCTGTACCTACTGCATGCCCAAGGAAGTATTCAACAGCGATTATCAATTTACCTCCCGGGACCAGCTGCTGAGCTTTGAGGAAATTTCCCGGGTGGCCAGGATCTTTGCAGACCTGGGTGTTCGCAAGATCCGGCTCACGGGCGGAGAGCCGCTGTTGCGCAAGAATCTTGCCGGTCTGATTGAACGCCTGGCTGCCATCGATACAATCGAGGATGTCAGCCTGACAACCAATGGAGTACTGCTTACACAAGAACGTGCTGTAGAACTCAAAGACGCCGGGCTGAAACGCATCACAATCAGCCTCGACACTCTGGATGAGGCAACCTTCAGGGCGATCAGCGACGTTGACGTTGGCCCGGGCCCCGTGCTTCAGGCTATTGAACATGCGCAAGCGGCAGGTCTTGCGCCGATCAAGATCAACATGGTGGTCAAGAAAGGGTGCAACGAAGACTCCATCTTGCCCATGGCGCGGCTCTTCCACGGCAGCGGGAAGATTGTCCGCTTCATCGAATACATGGATGTCGGGCACACGAACCACTGGAACCTGGGTGATGTGTATACCGCCACGCAGATCCTCGACCGACTTCGCGAGGAATTTGATCTTGAGCCTGCCGTACCGAACTACACGGGCGAAGTGGCCAAGCGCTGGCGCTACAGGGACGGCGGTGGGGAGTTGGGCATCATCGCCTCGGTTACCCAGCCTTTTTGCCAGGACTGCACGAGGGCCCGGCTTTCTGCCGAAGGCAAGCTGTACACCTGCCTGTTCGCCACACAGGGCCGTGATTTGCGCCACCTGTTGCGCGAAGGCGCCGGGGACAAGTATATTTCGGAGGTCGTACGGATGGTCTGGGCAAAACGAGATGACCGCTATTCGGAAACCCGTGCATCGGAAACATCGATACTTCCAAAAATTGAAATGTCGTATATTGGCGGATAGTGTATGCGGTCCCACAGTCCGGCAAATCCTGACTGCAGCGGTTCGTATTGATTTCGATAGCGGGATGCTGGCCTGATATAACGGATTCCAGCATCTTGCCAATGCAGAAGGCTAGGTGGCAGAGTGGTGATGCAGCGGCCTGCAAAGCCGTCAATACCGGTTCGATTCCGGTCCTAGCCTCCATATTGAACTATTCGGAAGTAGATGAATCGTGCAAGGGTGTACACCCCTGGGCGGCGATAGGTTTTTCTATAAAATTGGATGCTCCATTTAGCGCTCATCGACCGAACGCCAAGCAAACTCCCTGTCATCCTGGAGGCCGCCGAAATCCCCAGTACTCGGGTTTCGAACCCATACAGCCAGTTGGCACAATCATAACGATAGGTTAAGATTTATATCAGCTTAGGTGTCTTTAACAGCCCTTCCCATCAATCATACAAACTTCAAGGACAAGGTGTCATGCGTATTGGATTTTCCGTTTACTGCACCGTCTTGGCAGGCATTCTCGCGGCCACATTTTTCGTTCCCAGTGCATTTGCCCAGGAGGATGGCGCAGTGCAGCTTGGAGAAATTGTCATTATCGGATCCCGGAGTCAGCAGCCGCGCTCCGTAGCGGATTCACCTGTTCCGGTTGATGTTATCTCCGGTGAGGAGTTCAGCAGGCTTGGCAACACTGCGGATGCCACCGATAATCTGCTGAAAACGGTACCGTCGTTTAACGCAACTACCGCAACCGGCGATTCGGACAGTTTTTCCAGGCCAGTGTCGTTGCGAGGTATGGCGCAAGACCAGATCCTGTTGCTTGTCAACGGCAAACGTCGACACCGCACCTCTGTCATCGCGGAGTTTGCTCCAGCCGCGGGAGCGGGGGCCCAGGGACCGAACATTGGGATGATTCCGCCCATTGCCGCTGAGAGCATTGAAGTTCTTCGCGACGGTGCCGCCGCACAATATGGGGCAGATGCTATTGCGGGTGTCATCAACTTCCGGCTGAAAGATGCCTCCGAAGGTGGAGAGTTTCGACTCCAGTATGGGCGATTCTACGAGGGTGAAAACAACACCCGGCTGGAAGGCAACGTGGGTCTTCCGCTGGGTTCCAAGGGTTTCGCCAATCTCAGCATAGATTACCTAGACAACGATGGCCTGTCGCGTGGATTCCAGCGCCCGGATGCGCAGGCGTTGATCGACATGGGAGTGATGGGTGTAGGAGCGGATTCACCCTTCAATGATGGTCTCGCACAGAGCTGGGGTCGTCCTGAAACCGAAAACGTGTTGCTGTTCATCAACAGCGGTTACGAGATATCGGAAAATAGCGAAGCGTACTTGTTCGGTAACTATGCGGACACGGAAGGGCGTTTCCGCTTTTTCTACCGAAATCCAAAACACGAGGGCACTACCTCGCTGGCGGAGCGGGGGTACACGGGATCCGTACTGGTTACCGGGTTCACGCCCTACCTGGATGGGAAACAGGAGGACTACAGCATGGTGGGAGGGATACGCGGTCACCTTCCTGGCGATTATTCATACGATGTGAGCGCCGCTACAGGTTTCAATGAACTGGACCATTACCTGCATAATGCGGTGAGTTACGCGATCAACCCGGAGCCGAATGACATCGGTAAACGGTCGTTCTATATTGGCGCGTATCAGCAGGAAGAACACAATCTCAACGCGGATTTCACGAAACAGCTCACCGACCAAATCCACCTCGCTTTTGGCGCGGAATGGCGTGAAGAAACCTGGCGCCAGCGCCAGGGCGAACCCGATTCATATCAAGGCGAGTATAAGGATAAATTTGGTACTTCTCCTGCTGGAATGCGGGGATTCCGGCCAGAAGACTCTGGCAGCTGGTCGAGGCGCAACACCGCGCTGTACACGGAGTTGGAGCAGGATGCCGGTGACCGGTTGCTACTCCAGTATGCGCTTCGGTACGAGGACTATTCAGATTTTGGGGACGTCCTGGTCGGAAAGGTCGCTGCCCGTTTGGATGTTACAGATACGATGCTGTTACGTGGGTCCTTGTCCACTGGCTTCCACGCGCCGACACCTGGTCAATCGCACTTCCAGAGAGAGACGACCACGTTTGACTGTCCGCAAGCCAACGCTGCGTTCAAGGGGGAATGTGTTCTTGGCACCGTCCGTCCGGACAGTGCTGCGGCAGCGGCACTAGGCGGTAGTCCTCTCAAGGAGGAAGAATCGATTAATTTCACGATTGGAACAAGCATGGACTTGGGCAGGTTCGGTAATGTGACGGTCGACTTCTACCGTATAGAAGTGGACGACCGGATTTACAAGGTCGCACCACCGGAAGAACTCGGGGTCTACACCGATGTAAATGGAAGCTTGACCCAGGATATCGCTGCAGCTACACGTTTCTCGGCCGCAGAGTTTTTCACGAACGTTCTGGACGTGCGCTCATCTGGGTTTGACCTGGTCCTGACGAAAGACATTCACTGGAATGACACCGTGCAGTCGAACGTAACGTTCGCCTACAATTACAATAAGTTCAGCGTTGAAGGTCAGGATAAGATCAACGGCCAGACGCTTGTAAGTGACTCCCAGGTAGCAAGAATTGAGCGCAGCTATCCGCGGCATCGATTTGTGGCCGACATCGACACAGCATTTGGAAGTTGGGATTTGCTAGTTAGAGCCAACTACTTCGGAAAGCATTACGATGTGGACCAGGGGGATATCACGCAAGGGACGGCGTCTCCGATCGATCCAGTCGTATACGTTGATGTTGAGCTTGGCTATCACATCAGTGAGTCTTTGAAATTCCTGGCCGGTGGTTCGAATATCTTCGACGAGTATGTCGACCGGATCGATCGTGACCGGTACGGGAACAGATATGGCAACGGATTACCTTATCCACGCCGGGCAGCATCGAATTATGAGGGTGGTTCCTGGTATGTCAGGACGCAGTACACGTTTTAAATCAGTCACCAAACATTGATCTTCTCCATGCAATCCGGTTCGGGTAGTGTGAGAAATATTTCGTGGCGATGTCCCGGCAGGGGAGAGGGATTTTGCACGAAGAAGTCACAGTTTACAGCGGTGCAGATTGCCTTGACGTCTGCACCGTCTAACTCGCTTGATCTCACAAACGGCTTCTACTCCATGCTTTAGCGTGGTTCTCACCTTCTTCAGGTGTAAATAGATAATCTATTTTAAGATAATCGGTTATCCTTGCTATTCGATTCTGGACCCTCTCCAACTTGCTAGCCCGGGTGGCGGAATTGGTAGACGCAAGGGACTTAAAATCCCTCGGAGGTATACTCCGTGCCGGTTCGAGTCCGGCCCCGGGCACCATTTGACACTTCCGGCAACGTCCAAAGTAATTCAATATAATCAGCAAGTTAAGAATATATTGCTGTTTGTTCCAATCTTCTGACTTCCATTGACAGTCAAAAAATTTGTCGGTACTTTTGACGGTATCTGCGGTTCAATTCAGGGACGTACCGTCAACATGGCGCTGGTGAACGGGCTTCCCATACAATTACTGATAGTTAGTCATAGAACTATTGTAATAGCCCCAATATCTTATCTTTAGAGTCAGTTGTCGATCCAAAGCGGACGGTGGAGCGTCAACCTATATGATCGATACGCCCGATGCGTAAGGGTGTGCCAGTACCACAACAAAATAGACGACAACGCTTACCCCGAATCCTATTGCCTCTCTTGTCCATGTCGGTGTTTCAGGTTTTTTCCATTCTCCAGCTCGACGATTGATAGCAACCACTTCAAGTATCGCCCAAAGCCCCAATCCGCCAAACAGAACAACTGATCGGGTGTCACCATTGGTCAACAAATGTGCCAACGACCACACAAGGACAGCGGTGAGTTGTGGGTGTCGTATAAATTGCTTCACTCTTGTTTGAATATTCGAAAGAACAAACAACGCAACGGATACAAACATCAGTACCTTTGCAACTGGCGACATGAAAGGTGTCGTCGTGTACAACAGTGACGGTGTTGTACTTCGCCATCCAAAGATGATCATGAGCAAAGACAGCAGGATAACTAACGCAAATGTAATCTGATATCCCGTGTTTCCAAGTTTGTCCTTCCACTTGGCTTTTACGGGCTGCGCCAATGAAGGAATGAAGTGCACTGCACTCCAAACCAGCAAGCCGATGAGTAGTAATGACATAGTCGGTTTTTATCCTTTGTAGCGTTCGTTTCCCAGTTCATTACGCGACACAACACCCTGGGATCGCCATCTTCTCAAAAATATGTGGTGAGGCCACGGCACTAGGTGGATAGTCTTGGAGTGTCGCTTGAAATTCGGATCTTTCAAATGCACGTTTTAGGTCCTCTACTGACTCCCACACCGAGCAGTTAAGAAATACTCCACTCTCTCCAATCCCCCCATAAAGTTGCATGGAAATATACCCTGGTTGTTGTCTCATAATTTCGAAGTCGGTCGTCCAATGACGAACCAAGTCATCAGCTTCCGCTGGGATGACTGAGATCTTGTTTATGACTGAAACTGGCCCACCTCCTTTCGTTTCCATCTGTTCGAAAAACGTAGGGCCTCTGCCCAT
The DNA here is from genome assembly GCA_026710875.1 of Gammaproteobacteria bacterium. Taxonomy (GTDB): domain Bacteria; phylum Pseudomonadota; class Gammaproteobacteria; order UBA4575; family UBA4575; genus WTFY01. The sequence continues at coordinate 7,101 of JAPOQE010000054.1, forward strand.
TTCTTCAATTGTAATCATGATTTCGTTCTCCCAAGTATGTTGTTGCTTTATCGTATTAACTTTAAGAATAAATGTGCAACTAGGCACATTTACTATACTAAGTATATTTACTATGGCATCAGAAACTCCTGAAGAGCGATCCTGTACTCTCGAAGAGACCATCAAGACATTCGCTGGAAAATGGAAACCATCTATTCTTCATTATTTTGCTGATGAGCCTTGTCGATTCAACACATTAAAAAGGCGTATACCTGGCATCTCTCAACGAATGTTGACTCTGCAACTTCGTAAACTAGAAAAAGATGAACTGGTGATTCGCGAGCACTATCCTGAAATTCACCAAGAGTTGAGAATTCCGTTAGTCCTTTAGGAAGAACTATAGAGCCCATCTCCTTGCTATAAAGGAATGGGAGGAGACTCATTCTGACGCTATAGAAAAGGCTCGCCAAATATATTTGGCTTCCTGATATTCATCTATAAAATCGCAAATACCGACCCAAGTTGTTGAAAGCGTCTATGTCCGCTTCTGGCCGATAAAAGACGAATTAGTAGTTCCTTAAGACACTCTAAATTACTTCATTTTGTGAAAAAGGACCCGAATCGATAAATTTCCGTGCAGTTCAAAACCGGCCCCGGCACCAATAGGCGCTATTAATTATAATAACTACATAGGTTTACGTCTGATTCTTTATTTTATATGGATGAACTTTCATAGGCAGCGATATAAAATAACAGTACCTCCGGCAATCCATTTCAGTTCAATTTAAAATGTACTCGCAAATGGGGATTCATACTTTTCAACTGACAGATACCGTTCAAGGAAATTCAACAGAGTTACAGGTATTTTTCGTATTCGAAACCATCAAGAAATTGTCCTCGAGTCGTTGTCCATCCATGATTGTTTACTGCCCGACTCCAAGCATCACTTTCAAAATAGTCTTAAATCTGGTGTATCTCTTTTAGGTAATATGGTATCTTGTACTCGGTGGTTCACATCTCTGAAGCACTGAGAAGCAAACGAGAATTCCAGAAGGAGCAATAACAACATAAATCACTTCTGTACGTAACCACCCGCCAGCGTGCGAAGCATTTAGCAAACCCTTTCTCCTCTAGTTGGGTTATAAACTAAAACAAAAAGCTAGAGCAGACACGCAAAGAATGGCAATGATCAACCCGTCCATCGTGGCGGGTTTTGTTTTTTATTGATACACTGCAAATGTGTGTTACATATAAAAATCTTCTGCGCTTGAACCCCACGAAGATCATCTTTCAGGCATAGCTAAGGGGCTCCTATGGAAAACCAAGATCTTAGACGAGCCGGTCTCAAAGTCACCTTTTCAAGAATGAAGATCCTGGAGCTTCTCGAGAGTTCTGAAAAAAGGCACATGAGTGCTGAGGATATCTACCGGGCCCTGCTGGACGTAGGAAAAGAGATCGGGCTGGCAACGATTTACAGGGTGCTTACACAGTTCGAGGCGGCAGGTCTGGTTATCCGCCATCACTTTGAAAGCGGACAAGCCGTATTTGAGCTGGAGCGGGGTAGCCATCACGACCACCTGATCTGCGTCAAGTGTGGAAAGATCGTAGAATTCGTCGATGAATCCATCGAGGCCAAACAGGAAAAAATTGCCGAGGAAAACGGCTTCGAGATCTCGGATCATTCCTTGATCATCTACGGAGTATGCAACAGCGCAAATTGCCAGCAGTGAGCGAGTCCGTAGCCCGCGCTTCCTGAGTCCAGACCAAGTCCATCCAATAAAAATGGTTGCGAGCATACCTTCCTCCATATCCACACCCGTATTCCCACCGGGGCCTGCCGGCAGTGGAAAACTGGGCTGCCTGCCTGAAATGCGCCAGAACCCTATGGTGTTTTTGCAGAAAGTCGCCGAACAGTACGGCGGAATTGCACGTATCGACATGGGTGAGTATTACTCGTACCTGGTTTCCGAACCCAAGCTGATCAAGGAAGTACTCGTCGACAACTTCGACAAGTACAAGAAAAACACCCGCTACAAGCAGGTCAGGATGGTCATTGGAGAAGGCATGTTGCTGAGTGAGGGGATGGTATGGAAACAACAGCGCACCCACGCGCAGCCAAAATTCACAGCAAAGGCGCTCAATACCCAACTGGACTGGATTAGCCGACTCGCCGCCCGGTCCATCGATTCCTGGAAAAAGTACGCCGAGGCAGGCAAGCCGATTGAGCTGGAATACGAATTCAACCTCCTGACGCAACTGCTGGCCGGGGTCTGGGTCATGGGGCAGGGGTTTGAGAAGCGCGCCGAGACCGTGGCGGATATCTACAACCAGATCCGGATGAACTGGCCGGAGATGACGGATCTCAAGGACAGCATGCTGAATCCCAAGAACCTGAAAAAGGCCGCAAACTTCAGGCGTGCCCTGATGCAGCTGGATCGTTGCGTCTATGAACTGCTGGAAGAATATCCTTCCATCATGAACGAGGATATCGGTTTTCTGAAGCATCTTCTTGCAGAAGGCGAGGACCCGGCACAATGGATCCGGCAGAACAAACGCAGCTTGAGAGACCAGGTGCTGACCCTGTTTGTGACAGCATTCGAGACGACGGCGACCTCCCTGTGCTGGACCCTGTACGTGATTGACCAGTACCCGGAAGTAAAGCAGCGCATCACTGAGGAACTGAAAGCGGTCCTTGGCGAGCAGGCGCTTACCCCGGAGTTGCTGAACAAACTGGAGTACACCGAGAAAGTGATCAAAGAATCACTGCGGCTGTATTCATCCGTGCATTCATTTTCCAGGGTGGCACTGGAGGATCACCTGATCGGTGGCTACCGGGTTCCCAAGGATACGACGGTCATCATCTCCTCGTACGTGACCCATCGTCTCGCCCAATACTGGGAGGAACCAGACCGGTTTGATCCGGAACGCTTTGACAAAAAACGTTCAGTTGGGCGATCCCGCTTTGCCTACATCCCTTTTGCGGCAGGGCACAGGAATTGTATCGGCTCGCACATGGCACTCATGCAAAGCAAGCTTGTGGTGGCACTGATCATGCAGCGTTACGCGCTGTCGCTGACAGCCGGTCATGTTGTGGAGCCACAGGCGGCCACCACCATGCGGCCCAAGTACGGAATGAAAATGGACATCCGCTGTTTGGCTGCCTGAGCCCGACCCTTGTGAAGCCGTACGCCCTGAACACCTCTTGATGCGTGCACTCAGGCTAGCTACGAACACCCACGCCTTTTCTCAGCAGATAAAGCGCCAGCAAAAACAATCCGATCAATAATCCGCTCATCACGGTAAATGCGGTCACCAGGCTGATGTCGGACACGCCCAGCACGCCAAGCCGGAAGCCGTTCACCATGTAGAGAATCGGGTTCGCCTTAGACACCATTTGCCAGAATTCAGGCAACATGTCGATGCTGAAAAATATGCCTCCCAGGTAGGTCAGTGGAGCCAGCACGAAGGTCGGTACGATCGAGGTGTCATCGAAGCTTTTTGCATAGATGCCATTGATCAATCCGGCCGCTGAGAACAGGGCCGCGGTCAGCAGGGCGGTCACAATCACTACAGCGAGGCTATGTACCTGCAGCTGGGTAAAGAACATTGCCGTCAGCGTCACTACTACCCCCACCACGAGCCCTCGTACAACACCTCCCAGCACAAAGCCCAGCACGATAATGTAATTCGGCATGGGGGACACCAGCATCTCTTCAATGTGGCGCTGGAACTTTGAACTGTAGAAGGAAGAGACCGTATTGGCATAGGAATTGGTAATGATGCCCATCATGATCAGTCCCGGAGCGATGAAATCAATGTACGCATAGCCGTCCACATCACCGATTCTCGAGCCGATGAATTTTCCCAGGATCAGGAAGTACAGGGCGACCGTGACCGCGGCAGGCAGTATGGTCTGCGCCCAGATTCTTGTGAAACGGCGTACTTCCTTTTCAACAAGCGTGCGCAATGCGATGAGTTGATGCAGCGGGCTCATGGTGTATCGCTGGATTGTCCGGTCAGCGCAAGGAAAAGTTCTTCCAGGCGATTGGCCTTGTTCCGGATACTCGATACCGTAACCGCCTGCCGGTTCAGGAGGTCAAAAAGCCTGTGCAGGGTCTTGCCGTGCGAGAGTACGACTTCGAGCGTTCGATCATCCAGCATCCTGTAGCTGAAGTCCTCGAGCTCCAGTGGCTGTGTAACCGGGCCTTGCAGGTAGAGAATGAAACTTTCTTCCTTCAGCTTTTCAAGCAACAGACGCATGGAGGTGTTCACGATGATCTTGCCGCTGTCGATAATGCCGATATTTCGGCACAGGCTTTCCGCTTCCTCCAGGTAATGCGTGGTCAGGATGATGGTCTTCTTATCCTCATTTATTTTTCGCATCAACTGCCAGATCGATCTTCGAATCTCGATATCGACGCCTGCAGTGGGTTCATCCAGTATCAGCAACTCGGGATCGTGTACGAGTGCACGGGCAATCAGCAGGCGACGATTCATCCCTCCGGAAAGTTCTTGCGGCGTATCTTTTCGCTTTTTCCATAGATTCAACTTGTGCAGGCACTCTTCAGCCGATGCCCGGGCCGCCTGCCGGCTCATGCCAAAATAGCCACCCTGGTTCGTAAGGATTTCAATGATCGGCTCGAACTTGTTGAAGTTGTATTCCTGCGGCACCACCCCGATCTTGTTTTTTGCCTGTGAGAAATGAGTGTCGATGTCATAACCCATGACCTGGACCTTGCCTGCGGATTTATTGACCAGCGAAGTGATGACTCCGATCAGGGTCGACTTGCCTGCTCCGTTAGGACCCAGCAATGCAAAAAAATCACCGGTCTTGACCTCGAGATCTACATCATTCAGTGCGACCACACCGTTTCGATAGGTCTTGCTGAGACTTTTTATTGATAAGGCAGGTTCAATCATGGTTTACAATGTGCAAATTTTCTATGGTACTTCAATCCCATACCCCAAGGAATTAGGCGGTGATCACAGACAGCCTGCAATGCTTTTACACTGGCGACGACCCGCGCAGCATCCCCGTCAATATCGTATTGCGCAGCCAATATGAGGATTGGAAAAGCAGCCAGTCCCGCGCTGTACAAAACTGGCTGCAGACAGCCTGCTGCCGGACTGAGCCGAACCAGCCCGTGTGTATTCCGGACACGAAGGGCAGGCTGGCCAGTGTACTGGTAATTGTCGAGCGGGAAAATATTATCTGGTCACTGGGCAAGTGCCCTCAAAGCCTGCCCGCCGGACAGTACCATATTGCTCATGTTCCTGGCCCATCAAATAACGACCCGTACCTGCTGGGCTGGGGCATGGGGGCCTACCGGTACGCCCGGTACAGGAAAAATGATAGCCCATCCTGCAAGCTGTCCATTGACTGTGCGCAAGACCGCCAAAAGCTCGAGGCACTGCTTGGGGCAGTGACCCTGGTACGCGACCTTGTAAACACCCCGGCCGCGGACATGATGCCTCAACACCTGCAACAGTCCATGCAGGCGATGACCGATGACCATGGCGTTGAGCTCAACGCCTGCATCGGTGATGCACTCCTTGAACAGAATTACCCGATGATTCATGCAGTCGGCCGTGCAAGCACCCATCCGCCGCGATTCATTACCTGGCGCTGGGGCCAGGCGGAGCACCCCAGGGTGATCATCATCGGCAAGGGGGTTTCATTCGACAGTGGTGGCCTGGACATCAAGGGCGCACGGGGGATGCGCCTGATGAAAAAGGACATGGGGGGTGCTGCACATGCGGCCGGTGTTGCCATGGCAGTAATGAAACTTGGCTTGCCCGTGCACCTGGAGATCATGATACCCGCAGTGGAAAATGCAATCTCCGGCAATGCTTATCGCCCCGGGGATGTGCTGACATCAAGAAGCGGAAAAACCGTTGAAATCGAGGATACGGATGCGGAAGGGCGCTTGATACTGTGCGATGCCCTGTCGCAAGCGGTGGACGAGAAGCCTGAACTCATCATTGACTTTGCCACATTGACCGGAGCAGCCCGCGTGGCACTGGGAACCGAAGTACCTGCCTTTTTCACCAATGACAGTACTGTAGCGCAGGATTTGATCGCGGCATCGGACAAAACCGATGATCCGGTTTGGCAGTTGCCTTTGTACAGGCCCTACCGCCAGTTATTGAACAGCGACATCGCTGACATTTCGAATTGCTCGAACAGCGGCTATGCGGGTGCCATCACTGCCGCATTATTCCTGCAGGAGTTCGTCCCTGACACGATTCCGTGGCTGCACTTTGACGTGATGGCCTGGAATACCCGCAACCGGGCGGGAAGACCCAAGGGCGGTGAAGCGATGGGGCTTCGTGCAGTGGTCGATTTTCTCAAGCAACGATACCCATGATCATCCCCTGAACTCCCCATGGACTCATCCACTTGTCATACACATCGCCTATGCGTGGCACCCATGATGCAGTGCACGGACCGCCATTTCCGTTTCCTTGCGCGCCTTTTGTCCAAACACAGCAGGCTGTACACGGAAATGATTACTGCGAGCGCCCTGATTCACGGTGATCGCAAGGCTTTGCTGGAATTCAATGAATGCGAACACCCGCTCGCATTACAACTGGGGGGCAGCAGTCCAGCGGAGATGCAACAGTGTGTCGAGTATGCCGCTGAATACGATTATGATGAAGTCAATATCAATGCGGGGTGCCCCAGTGACCGTGTACAGGCCGGCAGGTTCGGTGCCTGCCTGATGCTTGAACCGGCCACCGTGGCAGACTGTATTCGTGCCATGAAATTGGCGGCAGA
>JAPOQE010000055.1 GCA_026710875.1 Gammaproteobacteria bacterium
TAACGAAAGCCGATCAGGCCCTGGGTATTTCGCCAAAGGTGGCCGACGAGTCGCTGATCATTCCAGACGCCCAGGCCATCCGGGTCAGGCATGGGTTCTCCCATCGTGCGGTGATGGGGGTTTGGATGTGGCGGTCCTGCGGGGCTGGATGACAACCTCCAGTCCCAAAGTGTGCAACGCCTTTAACACTTTGCCCAGTTCGGCAGTCTCCTTGCCACGCTCGAATTCGGATAAAAAACGGGTGCTCAGGTTACCCAGGCCCGAGATAGTTTCCAGTATCAGCTTCCGCTGCTTCCGATGTGCACGTGCCAGTTTGCCGATCTCCCCGGCAGACCGCACCGCACCGTATTGCACTTGGTGATTGACCATGATCGCTCTATGAAATTTTATCGTACGGTAAAAATAGCATGCCAAAACATCAAAAACAATAAAACTATACCGTACGTGAAATATTTTGGTTGTCACGTTGGCTAATTCCTATTTATATCACGTACGATATAAATCCAGGCGCAGGCATTCAACAGGCACACTCGGTCTCACTACAACCACAGGTCAAACAAACTTGCCAAATCGGCACCCGTGACAAATTAAAAGCTCCGGCATTCAGTATTGATGTGTGCAAGGCTCTCGTCAGTTGCCAGAGACGCGAATGCTACATTGCCCAGCACGGTCACCCTTCAGGTGGTGCAGCCAAAAGCCCGGTGCACCAGCGCTACCTGGACATGTTGCTTCTTGCAACCGGAACAGGATGCGCCGAAGCCGTGGCACCAGACTGGCAGGCAGTTGAGCAGAATCGCCGCGCTAGTGTTCAGACAGCGTATGTGGTCGCCAGTCTTTTCGGTACCAGGATATTCCTGAGCTGAACATAGTCGGGCAGGCCACCCTTGTAAGGCGGGTAGGCCTCGCCCCGAATCAAGGGGGCCAGGTAGCTGCGGCATCTCTGGGTGATACCAAACCCGTCTCGGGTGATGTAGCTTCGCGGCATCATCTTTTCCCGGTTGGCCACTCTCGCCAGTGAGGTGCTGCCGATTTTCCACCGATACGGCTTGTTGGAGGTTCGCACGATGATCGGCAAAATCGCGGTCTTGCCCTGCAATGCAAATTGCACCGCTGCCTTGCCCATGGCATAGGCCTGCTCGACATCCGTTTTCGAGGCGATGTGCCGGGCTGCGCGCTGCAGGTAATCTGCCACGGCCCAGTGGTACTTGTAGCCGTGCGCCTGCTTGATCATGTCCGCTACCACTGGTGCCACTCCGCCCAGCTGCTTGTGGCCGAATGCATCCGTGCTGCCGGCATCCGCCAGGAACTTGCCGTTCGCAAACCGTGCACCTTCCGAAACACAGATCACGCAATACCCGTACCGCTTCACACATTGTTTCACCCGGGCAAGGAACCGTTTCCGGTCAAAGGCGATTTCCGGGAACAGTATGAGGTGGGGTGCATCCCCTTCGTTCTCGCCAGCGAGTCCGCTTGCCGCCGCGATCCATCCGGCGTGGCGCCCCATCACCTCCATGACGAACACCTTGGTGGAGGTCTCGGCCATGGACCTTACGTCAAAGGCCGCTTCCCGGATCGATACGGCCACATATTTTGCCACCGAACCGAAGCCTGGGCAGTTGTCGGTAACGGGCAGGTCGTTGTCCACGGTCTTGGGGATGCCGATGCACTGGATCGGGTAGCCCATTTTCCTGCTGAGCTGCGAGACCTTGTTCGAGGTGTCCTGCGAGTCGCCGCCGCCGTTGTAGAAAAAGTACCCGATGTCGTGGGCCTGGAAGACCTCCATCAGACGCTCGTACTGAGCCCGGTTTTCATCGATACTCTTCAGCTTGTACCGACAGGGACCAAAAGCCCCCGAGGGCGTGTGTTTCAATGCGGCAATCGCGCGTGCAGATTCCCTGGAGGTATCAATCAGGTCTTCCGTCAGCGCCCCGAGGATCCCGGTGCGCCCGGCATACCCCTTGCCGATTTTGTCCTTGTTCTTGCGCGCGGTCTCCATCCCTCCCCATGCCGTGGCATTGATCACCGCGGTCACACCGCCCGATTGCGCATAAAATGCATTGCGTTTTTCCATGTTGTTTTTCCCCTGTATAATCCGGGCCGGGGCTCTTGGCTTGCCTGGATATATCGGTCTGTTTTTCCAGCGTGTCGAAATCTGTGTGCAGCCGTTGCGCCCGTTCCTGATTTTACGTCCCCGAATCAAAGGAGAAAACAATGCGCATCATCTTGTTGGGCGGTCCGGGTGCGGGCAAAGGCACCCAAGCGAACTACATTACGGAAAAATACGGGATTCCACAAATATCCACGGGAGACATGCTGCGGGCGGCAGTCAAGGCAGGCACGCCCTTGGGGCTTGAGGCACGCGGGATCATGGAGGCGGGCGGGCTGGTCTCCGATGAGACAATTCTTGCGCTCGTCGGCGAGCGCATTGCGCAGGCGGATTGCGCGAATGGATTTCTGTTTGACGGGTTCCCGCGCACGATTGTCCAGGCCGAGCACTTACACGCGCAGGGTGTCGGGATTGACTGCGTGTTGGAGATTGCCGTCGATGATGAGGAAATTGTCCGGCGCATGAGCGGGCGGCGCGTGCATCTTGCATCGGGGCGCACCTACCACGTGGTTTTCAATCCGCCCCGGGTCGAAGGCAGGGATGATGTGACGGGCGAGGCGCTGGTGCAGCGAAAGGATGATGAGGAGCAGACCGTGCGCGAGCGTCTGAACGTATACCACCGGCAGACCGAGCCACTGATCGGGTACTACTCCGGCCGGGCTGCACAAGGGGGCACGGGTGCGCCAGCCTACTTCAGGATCGAGGGTGTGGGTACGGTTGAAGAAATCCGTGACCGGATAGTTGCTGCCCTGGCCTCGTGACGGGTACGCATCCGGAAGTTGTTTGCAAGATCGCCCGACTGCAAGGTTTATCGGCCGTCTGCGCGGCGTGGGCACCTTTACAGGGATTTCAGGAGGCCTGTACGGCAGGGTCGCAGGATTTCTGCTGTGGTGCACGAAATTCGTCAACCTTCCACTGTCCGGCGCTGACGGACATGCGCAGGCAGGAAGCGCCGCCCCGGGTGCGGGTCTTTCCGGCAGCTCCCGGGTTCAGGATCCAGGGTTTTTTCTCCTGGTCACAGACCCGCATGTGGCTGTGCCCGTAGACGATGGCGGCGGAATCCGCAAAGTGTTGTCGCATCTGTGCATGCCGCCGACCAGGCATACCGTACGCATCCCCGTGCATCAGTACGACGCTGCCTCCGGGCAGCTTGATCTCGGCTAGCTGACCGATGCGCATGAGTTCCTGGTGCTCCCGTGCGGCCCATTTCTCGGTGCAGTCGTTGTTGCCCTGCACTGCAATGACATTTTCACAGATTTCCCTTAGCTGGTGCAGTACACGGCTGGAGCCTATGTCCCCGGCATGCAGGATCAGGTCACATCCTGCAAGATGGTCATGGATGTCCGGGTCTAGGTACCCGTGCGTGTCAGAAACGACACCAACTTGCAGGTATTCGCAGTGGGCGAAGTCGTGGCAGCTGTCTGGAACTGCAGGGTGGTTCTGGACGGCAGTTGCGGGCATGGGAGTGTTTGGCGAGTGTCGCATGGTGTACGGGCCGACAAAATACTGGAACTGGACCTGCGGTGCAAGCCGGCTTTCCCGATGATGTATTGTCTGGAAAAGACTTTTACGTTATTTAATCTCTCCATGAGCGAAACACATATGTATTCACACCATGTCATTTGAAGTACGGCTGGCAACCTCCGGGAAACGGTTTCATGCAGAAGCGCATGAGTCGATTCTGGATGCCGCCATCCGTGCCGGGGTAACCCTCAATTATGGCTGCAGCAATGGCAACTGCGGGTTGTGCAAGGCAAGGATCGTGAGCGGCAGCACAAGGCAGTTGCGCACACACGATTTTGTTATACGCGAAGCGGAAAAACTCCAGGGCCATGCCCTGATGTGCTCCAATGCCTGTCAAGGCGATGTCGTCATTGATGCGGACGTTGCAGAGGGCCCCACGGATATCCCGGTACAGGAACTGCGTGTCAAGGTGCGTAAGATCGAACGTATCAGTGATGATCTGGCCATTATCACTACGCAGGTTCCACGTACCGTTCGCCTCAGGTTTCTGGCAGGCCAGTACATGCTGGTGACGGATGAGCAGCAGGAGTCTCATCAATATGCAATCGCAAGCTGTCCATGTGATGCCAAAAGGCTGGAATTTCACGTGCGCAAACTGGAGGGTGATCCATTTTCCGATACGGTGTTCAACCGGATGAGTGTGGGATCATGGCTGGATATCCACGGACCTTACGGGAATTTCGTGATTGATGAGTCCAAGGACAACCCGCTGGTCATGATTGCTTTTGATACCGGTTTTGCCGCGGTCAAAAGTTTGATGGAGCATGTTACGGACCAGGATAGCGAACGACCGATCTACCTGTACTGGTTGGGGTACGGGGAGGACGGGCTGTACATGAACAACCTGTGTCGTTCATGGACGGATGCACTGGATCAGCTGGAATACATTCCCATCCAGTTGCTGATGCTGGGCGCCGGCCTCCGGGATGAAGATCTCCCAGGCGTGGAGAAGAAGCTGTCTTCGGCGCTGGGGCAAGTTGGGCATCTCGAGGATGCCGATGTGTTTACGGCCTTGCCGGAGCAGCTGAACGAACTCGTACGCCGGCTGCTGATGCAAATGGGGTATCAGTCCCACCAGTTTCATCATGAGTTGCTGCGGGAAAATCCAGGTCAGGCAAGTACCCAAGGCGAGGCGCCTGCATGACGGACTGCAAATGCAGCTTTGCAGCTACGATGATCCGGGAGGACTATGCATGCGAGAAAGCGCACATGGTGACCCGGCGCTCAGGACCGGACATCTCATGTGACTCAGAAGATGCCAGCCGCCGCTGCGAGGATCTACTGAACCGGTTCAAGGAAGTGGGTTTGTCCGCATTCAATGCAGAGGACGACCTGCTGAAAACACCGCATAGCGTGTATGTCAAAATCCAGTACGGTGGGTTGCTTGGGCTCACCCGGGATGTGATGCATACCTCCGCGGACCGTGTCGAAAATATTTTCGAGTCCATCGACCAGGCAGTGAAACACTATCATGTGCTGGAGGCGATCCCTTGTCAGGACTACGTGCAGACCATGAAGAAATTTAAAGTCGGACGCAAAAGACGATAAAATAAAGGACCGGAGTCGGCAGAGGAGGCCTTGATGAATTTTCACACCATTATCTCAACGCAAGACCTGCAGGAAAATCTTGGCAATGAGAACTGGTTCATCTTCGATTGCAGGTACCAGCTCAATGATCCCGGCGCAGGCCTGGACAAGTTCCGGCAGGGTCACGTGCCGGGTGCTCAGCATGTCGATATGGACCGTGACCTGTCTTCACCGATGACGGAGACTTCAGGCCGTCATCCGCTGCCGGATGCCGGGCACTTCATAGAGAACCTGCGTGCATGGGGGCTTGGAAACGATTCCCAGGTCGTTTGTTACGATGACCTGTCAGGGGCCTTTGCCGCACGCATGTGGTGGATGCTCAACTGGATAGGGCATGAGAATGTCGCAGTGCTCGACGGCGGCATCAAGAAGTGGGTTGCCGAGGAACGGCCACTTGAGACGGAAACAAGGGACAGGCCCCGGGGGTCTTTCACCGGTGAGGCGGATCCCGGGATGTGCGTGGATATCGGTTTTGTCCAGCACAGTCTTGAACAAGAGACCATCAGCCTTCTGGATGCCCGCTCCAGTGAACGATTCACTGCCAGGGACCAGAAATCGGATCCGGTGCCCGGACATGTGCCGGGCGCCACCAGTTATCCATTTGCGGGCAACCTCGGCCAGGACAAGGTGTTTTTACCCGCCAGCGAACTGATGCAGCGTTACGAGTCCATGTTTTCCGAGCGTCCACCCGAGCAGATCATCAACATGTGTGGTTCGGGGGTCACCGCTTGTCACAACATACTTGCCACCCGGATCGCAGGGCTTCCCTGGACACGACTGTATGTGGGCTCATGGAGCGAGTGGCTGAAAGATCCTGCACGGCCTGTGGCAACGGGAGATTAGCGGCCTATTCGGGCGAGGTGATGTTTGAAATTTTGTAGTAAATGCGGTTCTGCGGAGATTTCGTTAAGCATACCCGACGGTGACAACCGGCAGCGTTTCGTCTGCACATCCTGCCGGGAGATTTTTTACCACAATCCAAAGATTGTCGCCGGGTGCATCGCCGAGTGGCAGGGCCGTATCCTTATGTGTAAACGGGCGATAGAACCGCGCTATGGAAAGTGGACGTTGCCTGCCGGTTTTATGGAAAATCAGGAAACCACCCTGGAAGCTGCGGCCCGCGAAACGCACGAAGAGGCCAAGGCAGAAGTGGCGAACCTGAGCCTGTACAGCCTCTACAACCTTCCTCATATCAATCAGGTGTACATGATTTTCCGCGGTGTCTTGGTAGAGGGGCGTGCAAGTCCGGGCGCGGAGAGCCTGGAAGTTGCGCTAATGGACGAAGCCGACATCCCGTGGCAGGAAATTGCATTTCCTATCATCCGCGAAAGTCTGGAGCTGTATTTCGATGACAAGCAGAATAACAGTTTCCCCCTGCACTTTGGCGATATGCGAAGGCAAGGCCACAATTATGAAATTACACGGTACTAAGCGCACCAGAAGAGCAAGATACAAGATACATGGGAGCTGAAAAATCACTGCTCTCGATTATCGAACTGGGCGGGTATCCTGATTTTGCTCCTCTCTACAAACGTTTCGGCTATACCACCCGTGTAGCCTTCAGCATGCGCAAGGCCCTCGCGCTGTTGAAAAAACAGATACCGGACGTGGTGGTCGCCGAGTTCAACTACCAGTCCGATTTCAGGGATCGCACCAGCAGCCTGGAATCATTGATCGCGGTGGCCCAGCAAAATCCGCAGATGGACCTGATCGTCTTTTACGAGCATGAATATGCCCACCAGTTTGACAGGCTTTGTGAACGATACCGGTTTTTCGAAACGTTCCAGTATCCCGTCGAGGAAGAGCGCCTGGGGGCGGCTCTGGAGCGCCTGATCTGAGAAGAACCCGGTGGTTACCCGGCTTTTGATCCGCCCATGCAGGGTGGGGACTTTCTGATGCTACTGTTTTTTTCCTGCCACTCATCAGGAGTAAACGTGTGCAGGGACAAGGCGTGCACGGAACCTGCCAACTCATCGGCCAGCAATTTGTTCAACAGGCGGTGTCTTGCGATCGGCAACTTGCCGTCAAACTCCTGGCTCACGACCGTCACCTTGAAATGCGACTCCGATCCGGAGGGCACGTTGTGCATGTGACTTTCGTTCGCCACTTCCAAGAATACGGGCTGCAACGCACCCTGAATCTTATCTTCAATACTTGCCTGTATAACCATGTCCTACCTATAGCAGCCCGAATCCGTACAGGCCATATCCAGTTTGAGAGGATTTACCCGATGGCAAAAAAATCCTTGGCTGTGCGGGTCGTCTCGCGGGCGGTCTGCTCTTGTGAAACGAGCCGGCAGTCCGCCACCGTGCGCAGGATGTGGGGCAGGTAGGCTGGCTCATTACGCCTGCCCCTGGGCTTTGGGAAGTTCGTATCCGCAGGCAGGTTCCTGGGCAGCAGGTAGGGCGCATCGGTTTCGATCATCAGGCGCTCTGCGGGAATGTGCTGGACAAGTTCATGCAGATGCTGTCCCCGTCGTTCATCACAAATCCAGCCAGTGATCCCGATATGGCAGTCGAGGTCAATGTAGCACTCAAGCTCGTCGGCGTTTCCGGTGAAACAATGGGTGACTGCCTTTCCCAGCCGGTCGCGAAAACGGGACAGGATCCGGGTGAAGTCCGCATGCGCATCACGCTGGTGCAGGAACACGGGCAGTGCGAGGTCGGCGGCAAGTTCGAGTTGAGCCTCAAATGCAATCCGTTGCTCGGCTGGGCTGGAGTAATTCCGGTTGTAGTCCAGTCCAGTCTCGCCAATGGCGACAACCTTTTCGTGTGCGGCAAGGTCCTGCAGTGCAACAAGCGATCGTTCCGAGTACTCGCTGGCCATGTGGGGGTGAATGCCTGCCGTCGCGTAGGCATTTTCATACTGCGCGCAAAGGCGCAGGGCATGATCGCTGTCCTTTATATTCGAGCCGGTGATGACGAAGTACCGCACCCCTGCCTGGCGGGCGCGCTTGACCACCTGCGCCTCGTCCTCACGGAATGCGTCGCTGGTGAGGTTAAAGCAGATGTCGACCAGTTCCATGCTATGCCGGGTTGAGGGCGGCAGATGGACTGCATGAGCTGCACACCTGTTCCTCATCCTCGTTCAGCACCACCTGGCAGACGCGGCACAGCCGGGTGTACGTGGGTTCGAGCCTGTGATCCAGGCTGATCCTTTCATCGAACACGAAGCAATCACCCCGCCAGTCTTCTCCCTGGAATCTTTTCAGGTAGTCCAGGACGCCACCCCTGAGTTTGTATACGTGCTCGAAGCCCAGGCTTGCGATGTACGATGCACCTTTCTCGCAACGGATTCCGCCTGTACAGAAGGTGACGACAGGCGCAGTCCTTGGCAGCTTCGCAAGCTTTGGGGCTGCACTTCCCAGTTCCCGGAAATGCCTCAGTCCGAGATGCTGCGCATGCGTGAAGGTTCCGAGTTCATATTCGAAGCGGTTGCGCAAATCCAGCAGGGTCATCTCTCGCCCGGTGCGTATCCATTGCCTGAGTTCATCACTGGTGATGTAGCGAGCCTCGGCTTGTGCAAGCCGTATCGTGTCCGTGCCCGGCAAGGTCATGGGCACCAGTTCCTCACGAATCTTCACAAGGAGGCGCCGGAAGGGGATGCTGTTCGAGCAGGTGGTGTTCACCTGCAGTCGATCGAAGCCACAAACCTCATCCAGCTGGCCCAGCGTGTATTCAATATCCGTCGGTGATCCAGCCAGGCTCAGGTTGATTCCTTCAGGGCTGATGAACACCGTGCCCTTCAGGTGGGTGCGTGCACACAGTGCCTGGACCTGTGCATGCATGGTTTCTACATCCGCTACCGTCCTGAACTGATAGCCTGCCACGTTGGTGATCGCGTTCGTCATGTGTCGTGTGGGTGAATGAAATTCATCCGGGTTTTGCTTATGCTGTGCGCTTCGCTAACGCTCACGCAGGCATTATGAAAGAAGGTCGACCTCTGCAGGTATATCTGAAGGATTATACACCGCCTCCTTACCTGATTACGCACGTCCACCTGGATTTCAGGTTTGACGAGGCGTCCACCGTGGTGACCTCCGGTTTGCAGGTGGTCCGCAACCCACAGGCGACCGATGCGGGCAATACACTGGTGCTGGATGGTGAAAACCTGGAGCTGAATTACGTCGAGCTTGACGGGCGACGACTGACTTCCAGGCAGTTCACGCAGACCGAACGCGCCTTGCATATCCCCGATGTGCCGACAAAGTTTGAATTGAATATCCAGACGACGATCACACCGCAAACCAATACCTCACTGGAAGGCCTGTACAAGTCCAGCGGCAATTACTGCACCCAATGCGAAGCCCAGGGGTTTCGGAAAATTACCTATTTCCTGGATCGCCCCGATGTGATGTCGACCTACACGGTACGCCTGCAGGCCGACAAGGCCCGTTACCCGGTGTTGTTATCCAACGGCAATCCCATGGAGCAGGGTGACTGCGATGATGATCAGCATTTTGCCGTGTGGAAGGATCCTTTTCCCAAGCCCTGCTACCTGTTTGCCCTGGTGGCGGCCGACCTGGTGTACCTGCAGGGCAGTCATCGCACGGCTTCCGGCAAGGAAATCATCCTGCGTATTTACACGGAGAAACACAATGCAGACAAATGCTCACATGCACTGCGCTCCTTGAAAAAAGCGATGCGCTGGGATGAGCAGCGGTTTGGGCTCGAATGCGATCTGGACATCTACATGGTCGTGGCGGTGGATGATTTCAACATGGGGGCGATGGAGAACAAGGGACTCAACATTTTTAATTCGAGTTGTGTTCTGGCCCGACCGGATACGGCAACCGATGCCGATTACATGATGATCGAGGCCGTGGTTGCCCATGAATATTTCCACAACTGGACGGGAAACCGCGTAACCTGCCGGGACTGGTTCCAGTTGAGCCTCAAGGAAGGACTTACGGTGTTCAGGGACCAGGAGTTTACTTCGGATGTCACTTCACGGGCCGTGAAGCGCATCAGCGATGTGCGTTATTTACGCACCTACCAGTTTGCAGAGGATGCAAGTCCGATGGCGCACCCGGTGCGACCGGCCTCTTATCTGGAAATCAACAATTTCTACACGTTGACCGTCTATGAGAAAGGCGCCGAGATTGTGCGCATGTACCAGAGCATGTTTGGCATCGACGGCTTTCGCAAGGGCATGGACCTGTATTTCAAGCGCCATGATGGCCAGGCTGTTACCACGGATGATTTTGCAGCAGCCATGGCGGATGCCAACGACTCGGACCTGGTGCAGTTCAAGCGCTGGTACGAGCAGGCGGGCACACCGGTTCTGGAGGTTGAAGCACGGTGGGATCGTGCAACCCGTACATACGAACTCTCGTTTCGCCAATCCTGTCCGTCTATCCCGGATAGCGAGCCACAGCGCCCCTTGGTGATTCCTGTAAAAACATCACTGCTGGACTCCTCGACCGGTGAGGCCTTGACGCTGGAACGGGAGGATTCAGGTCAAAGCGCTGGGCCAAGCACCGTATTGCTTGTCCATGACTCGCAGCAGTCCTTTACATTCAAAAACATAAAAGAGAAACCGGTCCCCGATTTATTGCAGGATTTTTCCGCACCGGTTCGCGTGAACTTAGATTACAGCGACGCGCATCTTGCCTTGTTGCTGAAACATTCGCCTGACGCCTTCAACCGATGGAATGCAGGCAACCGCCTGGCGCTGAATGTTTTGCTGGAGTGGGTCACAGGCCCGGATCATGCCGGAGCCGCAGGTTCGGTCTCGGCATTGAACCAGGCACTGGAGTACGCGATACGGGATGGTTCGGCAGACCAGAGCTTGTTGGCCGAGTTACTCATCCTGCCTGACGAGAGAGATGTGGAAGAGCATCTGGACGAGATTGACCCGCAAAAAGTCGTATCGGCATGCGAGCAGTTGTCACGGTCGGTGGCCCAGCATCTTGAAGAAGATCTGTGCAGGGTCTATAGCGCGTGTTACAGGGAGGTTGAGTATCGCTACAGCACGGATGAGATGGCTCGCAGAAGACTGCAGAATGTCTGTCTGCAACTGCTGACTGCCCTGGACAGGGACGACTACAGGAAGCTGGCGCTGAAACAGTTTACCCGGGCGGGGAACATGACCGAGCAGGCAGGCGCTGTCAGGGCCCTGCTGCATCGCGAATCTGAAGAACGCGAGCAGGTGCTTGCTTCATTTGAGCAGCAATGGGCGCACGATCCACTGGTCATGGAGAAATGGTTTGCATTCCAGGCGCTCTCAAGAGTCTCGAGTGTACTGGAGAACGTAAAAAACCTGATGTCGCATTCCCTGTTCAACCTGCAAAATCCCAACAAGGTGCGCGCTCTGATCGGTGTGTTTGCAGGGCAGAATCCCAGCGCATTTCATCAACCGGATGGCAGTGGGTACGCATTTGTTTCAGAACAAGTGCTCAATTTGGACAAGCTCAATCCCCAGGCCGCATCGCGTCTGGCTCGATCCCTGATGCGCTGGCGAAAGTTTTCCATGCCGTGCAGGCAGAAGATGCGCGAACAGCTGGAGCATATTGCATCCCAGCGGGATCTTTCAGGGGATGTGTATGAGATCGTTTCAAAAAGCCTGGACACTGCAAAATAATGGTACGAAGTCGATTGAGAACAAGGACCCGGGAGACTGATAGCAGATCATGAGCCAAGAAAACAAGATTACCTCCATCGTCGATGGCCCATTGCATGTCACCGGTCAAATCGAGTTGCTCGACAGTAACGGCGAATTGCTGCATAAGACCGAAGAACTGTACCTGTGCCGTTGTGGAAACTCCAAGAACAAGCCGTATTGCGACGGGCAGCACGAAGCCACGGGCTTCAGGGATGATGGCAAATTTGTGAATCCGCCTGCCTCGCAGGATGACCTGGACAACACCGGTGTCCTGGAAATCAAGGTGCAGGCCAATGGGCCGTTGATCTTCAGGGGCGCAGCCTGTATCGAGGATACGAAAGGAAAAAAGATTGTGCGCAAGGTGGCGGGCCTGTGCCGTTGCCAGCATAGCAATAACCGTCCTTTTTGCGACGGTACACATGCAAAAATTGGTTTCGCGGCAAAATAGCCCAACCGCAGACGTGCAAGGATTTCTTGCAGATGAAACCTCGCTGCCCGGCTCTACTACAAGCCGGGTACTGGCAAACGGTCTCCCGGTTGGTCAGAAGTGCATGCGCGCAGTCACACCAATTGTGCGTGGCTGGCCGACGCGGTAGCCAAGACGGGCCCGGCCTCCTCTTTCACGGTCGAAGGACAGTTTCGGGTTCTCATCGGTGATGTTTTTTGCAAAAACCGTGAGCTCCAGTGCGTCATACACAAGGCCTGCAGACAGGTTGAACAAATGGTATGAGTCAAGCGTCAGGTCCACTTCCGTGGTTTGGCCGGCAGGGGTTCCCGCATAGGGAAAGTTGGTATCAAAGACATTTTCACCTTCGACCTGGTCACCGGGTTGAGTGATGCTGGTGTCCACATACTGCCAGGACGCCGTGATATAGCTTTCCTCTGCACTCAAAACGCCAGGGAGTATGTAGGTCGCCGATCCTGAAAGTTGCCACTCGGGCACCGAAGGGATGCGGTTGCCGTCCTCGATACCGTGAAGCACGCTGCCATCGACCGCGGCAACGGTAGAATCAAATTCCGCCTCGACATAGCTACCGGCAAAGGTGACATGCAGGGCCGTAGTCGGGCGAACAGAAACTTCGAGCTCCGCTCCAGCGGTGTGGGCCTCGGGCACGCTGATGGTGACGCGTGATGAACACATGCCGGCATCGATATTTACACCCAGGTCCTCAATGTCGGAATAAAATACCGAGCCGTTGACGATGATCTTTTCATACGATGATTTGAAACCGAGCTCGTAGTTCCAGAGGGTTTCATCGTCGAATTCCTGATAGCCCCTGTAGTTGTCGTAGTCGGATTTGCAAAGGGGTTCGTTCAACGGGTCGTTTACCCCTCCAAGGCGAAAGCCCTTGGAAATTTGTGCATTCACCCTGACGTTGTCAGTGGCCTCGTAGCTGACCATGTAGCGGGGGTTGTATCCATCGGAGGATACCCGGATGTCCTGATGCTGCGCCGCTGAATTCGAGAAAGGGCCACCCGACAGGAAGGTCTTGTCCTCTTCCCAGTCATACCAGCGCAAGCCGGCGGTGAGGGCCAGTCTGTCAAGCAGCATGTAGGTGACTTCGCCGAACAGCGCGGTTTGTTGCAGGTCGTAGGTCAGGTCTGAATTATAGGGAGAGTCGACGGCATCGGGAAAATTGGTATCGGCTGAAGGGAGAAACATGTCATATCCCGGTGTGGGCAGGCGCTGGGAATAGTCACGCTCCACATCCGGGAAAAATACACCTGCCAGCCACTGCAGTGCACCGTCATCGTCCGAGCTTACACGCAGTTCATGCGTGACCTGTTCGAGGTCGGTGGTGTCACGCAGGTTGGATGGGCGCAATGCATCGTCATCCGAAAAATTGAGGCCAATATCCGGGTCGACGCCTACACTTCCTGTCAGCGCGCTTGCATCGCGGCTGACAAGAATGTCACGACTGACATAGCTTGTGGTATACGTGACACCTAGGGCATTGCCTGTTTCCCACTTGATGACCGCATCAAGGATCAGGGTTTCATCTTCAAATGCCTCGTCCAGCAGCAGGAACTGTTCCCTTCGGTCAAGTTCGACAGGCGTGCTCAGTTGGGGATCGGTGTATGGACTTTTAAACAGGTTGTACGCTTCTTCCCTGTTGAAACCGCCCAGGTCGATGTTCTGGTACACGATGCGTGGTGCGATGGATAGATTTTCGGAGGGTTCCCACAGCAGCGCAAATCGTCCACCGAACCGGTTACCGTCATCGACATCCTCATCCACTGTATCTCCTACTCGCAGTGCATCAATGAACCCTCCGTAGCCGGTGTAGTAGGCTACCGCCCGAGCTGCCATTGCATCTCCAAGGGAAATATTGCTGGCAATCTTGAAGTGTTCACCATGCGAGCCGTCGTCAATCTGGTTCGCATTCATTTCGAGCTTGGTTTCGTTCACACCCAGAATCGGCTGGTTGGTGATATAACGCACGGTGCCGCCGATGGAACCGGAACCGAATAGTGTGCCCTGCGGGCCCCGAAGCGTCTCTACCCGGTTGAGGTCAAACAGATCAATATCCGGAGTGAACAGGGACAAGGAGAGCGGGGTTTCATCGAGATAAACGCCGACCTGTTCCTTAACTCCCGGCTGGTCGCGAACAATCTGTCCTGAGGAAATGCCGCGTATGTTGATTACGCTTTGTCCGGGCCCCAGATTTTGTATGGAAAGCCCGGCAACATTACGGGAAAGATCTTCCAGATTAGTAGTGCCGAGGCGCTCAATCTCATCTTCTGACTGGACATTCAGGGAAAATGGCACCTCCTGTTCTGGGAGGTAGCGTTTCGTAGCCGTGACATACAGTCCCGGAAGCACGTAGTCGCTGTCCCTTGCCTGGTCTTGGGATTTGCTCGATTCCTCTTGCTGCGCGAGCAGATTTTGGGTCAGCCCAGTAGAAGCCATGAATATCAGTAAAAGTGTCCATACTGATCGATGAATACTGCATGAGTGCGGCATGCTAACCCCCGTTTCTTGCTTATTCTGGCAGGCGATTCAACCTAGAACTTAGGCAAACAGTATACCTTCACCCTCCAATTGGGGTAAATAGACACTACCAAGGGGCTTTATCGCACACGCATTTACCAAGGCGTTTTACCATTCTCTTGCCTTCAGGCCAGGCACCGAGCAGGTTCTTGCAGTAGCTGGATTGAATTCCGGGTGCTGGTTTTCAGAAGCCGCTGGTGGAAAGAAACAGTCCCACACGCAGGTCTTTGGCGACGTAGATCGTTCGCCCGTCGACAGACATCGTGGCATCCGCAATGCCCATGGTGGCGCCACGCTTGACGATCCTCTTGATGTCGAGTTGGTACCGCACCTGGCTCGAATCGGGCAACACCTGGCCCGTGAAGCGGACCTCGTTGACACCAAGCGCCCGGCCTCGGCCAGGCATACCCTTCCAGGCAATGAAAAAGCCCAGCAATTGCCACATGGCATCCAGGCCAAGGCATCCGGGCATGACCGGGTCTCCGGGAAAATGGCAATCGAAAAACCATAGGTCAGATTTGATGTCGAGTTCGGCTTCTACCTCGCCACGTCCGTACTTACCGGTATCTTCTGTGATCTTTGTGATCCGATCGACCATCAGCATGTTCGGCAGGGGAAGCTGCGCATTTCCCTCCCCAAACATTTCGCCATGGCTGCATGTCAGCAATTCCTCATAGGAATATGAATTTTGTCTAGACACGTATCATGCCCTCAAGATCTTAATCTTACTGATTAAATGCATGCGGATAGGAACTGGAGTGGTGAAGGTGGTGGTGTATTCCAAGTGTAGCAAAAAACTGTCTTGCATGGAGTTTGGCTCGAACTTCTGCAATACCTCGTGGGTCAAAACCGTTGTGCTTGTTATGCGTGATGTCTACCCGGGTACGGGCATCTGGGGTCGAAAGCTCTGTTTTGCCACCCCGCTGTGAAAGTTGTATAAAGAGGATACATTCAGAGTGAGCCAAGCAAAACCCGTACTGTGGCTGGTTGAGCTTTGCAGCGCAATATGGACAATGGCAAAGCTTGTGCGTACATCGGCACGCATGCCGTGTTCATTGCAGGTTCAGAGGTCGTTTTAGTGCACATTATCTTGGCCCGTCGTTCGTTATCAATCACGGGTGTATTGCAGACAGGAAATACAAATGGTTGAAAAATTTGACCCCACGAGCCAGCCACTTCACGATGCCTTGAGCGCCTTCCAGTCGGAGGATGAACGCGTCTGGTTTGAAGACAAGCTGTTCCAGTGCCGCGAACGGCTAAGAGACCTGCCTCATGGTGCGAGCAATGTACAGCGCGCGCAGCTGGAACTCGAAATTGGAGAGGCGCTGATCGGGCTTAACCGCTTGGAAGAGGCCTGGTCCTGTGCGCGTCCTCTGGTTGAACTGTTTATTGCGGAACGGGAATATGAGGATGCCGTTAAAGCCTGCCGGGTGCTGTATCAGTCCGACCAGGCAGACTCGATTGTTGCGCTGGGCCAGGGTTGCTGGCTTTCGGTAACGTACCCGGTCGATCCTGGCCTGTCCATTGAAATGCTGCACAACATCGTGGATGAAACGCCCACCCAGTCAGATGGTGCGGCGGTTGCAGCCATGGCCGCACATTATATTGCGGACATGCGTGCAAAAGGGGAGCATGAGAATTTGACATTCCTGACGATGCAGATACTCGCAAAAGTGGCCAAACGTCACCGCGGTATCGAAGATGAAGACTCTATAAAAATGTGGATTGAAATTCTGGAACTGAATGACACGGACAAGCTCTTTCAGCGGTTGTCAACGATCATCGATGTAATGGCAGGTGACCAGTGGTGGTTCGATCGAGACGATCTGCGTGCACGGCTGCCTGTGAATTAGGGTGAACCTAATTGAGATTCAGGCCGGTAGCACCTTGGTCCAATAATGTTTGTCAGCAGCTCATGAAATAGAGCACCTTTAACCAATGCACGCTCGCCTCCTTGTCTTGACTCCCTGGCACTTTGTCCGCTTGATGATCCGCCCGTCAGATGCAGGCGCCTGTCTGGCCAGTGCTGCGCCCGAAACCAGTGCAGTGCTCCTGCGCCTGGTGATTCCGCTCAGTCTTGTACCACCGCTGCTCGCCTATATCGGGGGTGCTGTCTTCGGCTGGCACCTCGGTGGCGGGACGCCGCTGTACATCTCGCCGGCAGGCCTGACGCTTATCAGCCTGGGTTATTTTGTCGCTCTCATCACAGGATTTCTGAGCACCGCAGCGGTCGCTTCATGGATGGCCGACACCTATGGTGCCAAGCGTGAGTATGGTACCCACCTGGCGTTTGTCGTCCTGGTCGGCATGCCAGTGATTCTTGCAAGTGTGGGGCACCTGGCCCCGCATGCGTTTGTTAACATGATTGTACTGATACCGGCACTGATCTGGAGCTTGTATCTTCTTTATCGCTGCCTGCCGGCCGCACTCGGCACCTCGCCGGAACGCGGCATGCTCATGGCCTCGTCCCTGGTCGCGTACCTGCTGGTAGCCGGCGTAAGTCTGCTGGGCATCACCGTGGTGCTCTGGACCGGAGGCATTGGCCCCACCTTGGGAGTGTGAAGCTGAACGGCGAGCAGTATCATGACCGTGTAACGGCCTGGCTGACCGGATTTGCCATCTTTTGGTCGTTGCTGGGCAT
The DNA here is from genome assembly GCA_026710875.1 of Gammaproteobacteria bacterium. GTDB lineage: Bacteria > Pseudomonadota > Gammaproteobacteria > UBA4575 > UBA4575 > WTFY01. The sequence goes on from JAPOQE010000055.1 coordinate 17,455, forward strand.
GGCTTCCGGTGTCTATGTAGCAGCAGAACTGGTCTGGCCAACGATCGACTTCGGCCACGAGTGGCTGTCCTACGGTCGGTTGCGTAATCTGCACACGAACACCGTGATCTTTGGTTTCGGCATCTCTGCCTTGATGGCTACCGCTTTCTACAGCGTGCAGCGCACCTGCCATGTGCCCCTGTTCGCGCCGCGCCTGGCTTGGTTCTGCGCCCTGGGCTGGCAGGCCGGAATGCTTGGCGGCGGCATTTCGCTGTTGGCCGGCTGGAACGGAGGCAAGGAATATGCCGAGCTGGAATGGCCTTTTGATATTGCCATTGCCGTCATCTGGATAAGCTTCGCGATCGTCTTTTTCGGTACCATCGCGAAGCGGCGGATTCAGCCGATCTATGTGTCCAACTGGTTCTACGGCGCACTCATCATTGTTGTAGCCATGTTGCACATCGTCAACAGCTTGGCGATTCCCGTCACCTGGTCAAAATCCTATTCACTGTTCGCTGGTACCCAGGATGCGGTCGTGCAGTGGTGGTATGGTCACAACGCGGTGGGTTTCCTGCTGACAGGGGGCTTTCTCGGCATGCTCTACTATTTTTTGCCCAAGCATGCCGATCGGCCGATCTGGAGCTATCGGCTGTCCATCATCGCGTTCTGGGCCTTCACGTACAGCTACATCTGGGCCGGTCCGCATCACCTGCACTACAACGCCGTGCCGGAGTGGGTGCAGTCCCTTGGCATGGTCATGAGCCTGGTGTTGCTGGCACCGTCCTGGGCCACGCTGGTGAACGGCGTCATGACCGTCGCCGGAGCCTGGGAGAAGCTGCGCACGGACCCGGCACTGAAATTCATCGTACTGTCGCTGGCCTTTTATGGGCTTGCGACCTTCGAAGGCCCGATGATGGCCATCAAGAGCGTCAATGTGGTCAGCCATTTCACCGACTGGACCATCGGCCACGTGCATTCCGGGGCCCTGGGCTGGAATGCGCTGATTACCTTCGGCACGTTCTACTTCCTGCTGCCTCGCCTGGTCGGTGCCGAACTCTACAGTACCCGGCTGGCGAACTGGCATTTCTGGCTGGCGCTGGCGGGTGTCATGCTCTATGTGTTGGCGATGTGGGGGGCGGGCGTCTCCCAAGGGCTCCTGTGGCTGAGCCTTGATGAGATCGGGGAACTCAGCTACAGCTTTAAGGACATCATGGCCAGCATGAAACCCTACTACGCCTTGCGCATGGTGGCAGGATTTACATTTTTTGCCGGTGCTGTACTGATGGCATTCAATCTGTGGATGACTGCGAAAGGTCGGCGCATTGTGTGCATAGCTCCTCCACCACCCGTTCGGGAGGGCGCGTGAAAGCGTTTGACCTGCATCGCAAACTGGAGCGCCACAGCGGCCTGCTGATTTTCGGCATCCTGTTCGTGTCAGCCATTGGCGGGCTGGTGCAGGTGCTGCCCACCGTGCTCGATGCCAGGCTGGTGACCCCGGCGCCTACGGCGTTGCCCTATGACCCCGTGGCCCTGACCGGACGTGATATCTATATCCGTGAAAGCTGTGGCACCTGCCATTCGCAGCAGGTGCGCCCGTTGCTGGCCGAAGTGCGTCGCTACGGGCCCTTCTCGAAGGCCGAGGAATTTGCCTTCGACCGGCCTTTCCTGTGGGGATCCAAGCGTACCGGCCCCGACCTGCACCGCATCGCTGGCAAGTATTCAGATGCGTGGCATCGGATTCACCTGCTGAATCCGCGCGCAGTCGTGCCCGATTCGATCATGCCGGCCTATCCCTGGCTGGCCGAACGCCCGGCGGATTCCGGTAAAAACATCCAGGCAAAGATGCGGGCGCTGCGCCGCTTGGGCCATCCGTATACCGATGCCGACATCGAGGCAGCGCCGGGCGCACTGCAGGGATTGACAGAAGTAGATGCGCTGGTGGCGTATCTGCAGGGCTTGGGTATGCCGGGTCCGGGAGGCGCGCCATGATCTGGTTCCTGTTCCTGGGAGATATGCTGGTGATGGCCTTTATGGCGGCGCTGGCGGTCTGGGCGCTGTGGGGTTCTTCCGACAAGGCCGTCGATCAGGCGGCAGGCATTCCCCTGAATGACGAGCGGCGTGATGGCTGAGCTGCCAAATGAATTCTGGGGCGGCTGGGTGCTGGTACTCACCGTGGCCAGTCTGGCAGGGCTCGTGTGGCTGGGGTTCAGCCTGTATTTTGCCAGAGGGGAGAAGGGGGAA
>JAPOQE010000056.1 GCA_026710875.1 Gammaproteobacteria bacterium
CAACCCACTATTCCCTGCAATCAGTACACCGACCTTCGCAATCTGCATGAATACGCCATGCACGATAGTTGCTTCAGCAAGCATGTTTGTCAGAAAGCTGTGCAATGCCGCAACCAATTCATCCCTGTCAAGTTCAGAGCAGATAATCGGCAGATCGTACGTCCTGGAGAACTCCCTGAATTTGTCAGGAGGGTTCAGGCCATCACTGATGAAAATAGCCGCTGCTGTCCTGTTGAAAAGCATGACCAGGGCATTGCTCAGGGCGGCATCGTCTGTCCCTTCAAATCGCTTGAGATCTGCTTTACCCAGCACGTGCGCCTGGCATGTCTGTGCCGGATTGAATGGGCTCACCAGCCGGGATTCAGGATCCATGCATGACTGGCGGGAGAATCCTGTACAGCCCTGCTCACACCCTGCCCACCAAGTCAGACCCAGATCATTTTTTTTCTGCAAAAACAATGCTCTTGCAGTCAATTCCACCGTGCCAGATGCTTTTTTTATTCCTGTCATTGAACTAGACGGCTTGTCTCTCTTTGCAGCAGCGCTGGGCTAGCGTACTTGTCTCCCGGGGGGCTTCGCCTCAGTGTCAGGATGCAAGATGCCCTGTGCTGTCACAAAGCAAATCGCAAAGACATTTTGCATGATCGCATTTCTCAATGGATTGTCGAACCTGGTCGTTGGCCAAGCGCTTGGCAAGACTCGACAACAGTTGGAGGTGTTCATCTGCAGCATTTTCAGGGACCACCATGCAAAACAAAAAATTAACGGGGCGGCCATCCGTGGATTCAAATTCAACTCCCGTGTCCAGTTTCAGCATGGCGGCGTATATTTTTTCGATTTCGTCCAGCCGGCAGTGCGGAATGGCAATGCCTTTGCCGAGCCCCGTGCTGCCCAGTTTTTCGCGTGCCAGCAAGGCATCCAGCACCTTGTTTTTGGTCAGAGCAGGAGTCTGTTTTGCAAGCGATTCACTGAGGAGTTCCAGCGCCCTTTTTTTGCTGCTGACGGACGCTGCAAATACCACTCCTTTCTCAGAAATGTAGTCTTCGACGGCCATGATCAAAAACTGAGGTGTCAGAAGTTCGTACGATGCCTCACCTCACTTTGATGATGATCTTTTAACTTTTCCTTGTGCTTGACGATCTGCCGGTCCAATTTATCGACCAAGGAATCGACAGCGGCATACATGCCCTCGTCGTATGAGTTGGCAAAAATCTTGCTTCCACTGACCTGCAGGGAGGCTTCTGCCTTATGGGTGAGCTTCTCGACAGTCAGGACGACGTGAACATTGATAACGTGTTCGAAGTGTCTGGTCAGCCGTTTGAATTTCTTTTCGACGTGTTTCCTCAGGGCGTCTGTCACTTTGAGATGATGGCCAGTTATATTTATTCGCATAATTATTCCTTTTGGCGCTGATAACAGTTAAGCATAGATATTGAAAGATTAAAACTTCTTAAACGCGTTGCCGGCGTTGATTCGATGGCGGGATGGCCAGGGATTCGCGGTATTTGGCGATAGTGCGTCGCGCAACACTGATGCCTTTTTGTTCAAGCAGCCCGGCAATCTTGTGATCGCTCAAGGGTTTTGCCTGATTTTCTTCCTGTACCAGGCTCTTGATCATTGCCTTGATTGCAATGGCTGAGCAGGCCCCTCCATCATTGGTGGAGACATGACTTGAAAAGAAATACTTGAACTCGAAGACACCTCTTGGGGAATCCATGTACTTGTTGGTAGTGATGCGCGAAATCGTAGATTCATGCATCTCGAGTTCATCGGCAATATCTCTCAAGACCAAAGGCTGCATGGCTTCCTCCCCGTGCTCGAAGAAGGCTTGCTGGTGTTCGATGATCGAGGTTGCAACACGTACAAGGGTCTGGTTGCGGCGCTGTACACTCTTGATTAACCAGCGTGCTTCCTGCAGCTGACTGCGCATGTAATCGGCTTCACCAGTCGCCATCTTATTGATCATATTTGTGTAGACGTTGTTGATGCTCAATTTCGGGGTGGTATACGGATTCAGACGCACCCTCCAGGCATTCCCGTGCTTTTCAACATACACATCCGGGACAATGTATTCAGATTTTTGCATGTGAATTAAATCCCCGGGTTTGGGGTGCAGTGTTTGAATCAGCCCGACAGCATTTTCTATATCCTCGATGCTGAAACCGCTGCGTTTACTTAATTTTACATAGTCCTTCATCCCTACCAAATCGAGGTGTTTCTCTACGATTGCGCGCGCCTGTACCAGGAACGGCAGCTCGCCCGGCATCTGCTGCAGCTGTACATCCAGGCATTCCTGGAGGCTTCGCGCCCCGCAGCCAACAGGGTCCAGACGTTGTACGAACTTGAGAGTGGCCTCTATTTCATCCAGCCCGATGTCATCAGCCTGACCCAGGCTGGCCTGTATGTTTTCCAGGTCCTCATGCAGGTAGCCCGACTCATCCAAGGCATTGATCAGTACCCCTGCTACCAGCAGGTCCTGGTCAGAAAGTGAGCTGAGCTCGAGCTGCCACAACAGGTGATCATGCAAGGATCCATGCTCCGCAGTGGCTCTGGAATCCAGGTAATCCATCTGCTCTTCATTCGTATGGCTTGGCCCCATCGTGTATGAAAGCTCGTGCATGTCATCCCATTCGCTCTCTACCGCACGCTCTTCCGGCAGGAGTGGGTCTTCTTTGTCAGGGGTGGCTTCACCCGGCTCTTCTTGGGCATCTGTATTTTCGTTGAGTGGGGCCTCGGACTCGCTGCGATCCTCGGTTTCCAGCATGGGATTGGATTCGTAGGCCTCCTGAATTGCAGCCTTGAGTTCCAGCGAGGACAACTGCAGAAGGCGAATGGCCTGCTGCAGTTGCTGTGTCATGGTCAGGCGTTGGCCAAGACGCAGTTGTAAGGAGGGTTTCAGCATGCCCTAATTATGGCATGAATATTGCCTGCAGATGTTGAGAATGTGGGGGAGACGGCTCAACATTTTGGGCGCCGGCAGGGGGCGTTCCCAAAATACCGATGAACGGAATCTGCGGATTCCCGGGCAGACTAGCCCATTGAAAAGTGTTTACCCAGGTACGTGTCTTGTACCTGCTGATTCGCGAGGATGCTCGATGGCGGGCCTTTGGCCAGAACATGGCCATCGCTGAGGATATAGGCACGATCACAAATGCCCAGCGTCTCACGGACATTGTGGTCGGTAATCAGCAAACCGATCCCGTGACTGCACAGGTCTTTGAGAATCTGCTGTATGTCCTTTACAGAGATCGGGTCTACGCCAGTAAACGGTTCATCCAGCAAGATGAATTTTGGCTCGGTTGCAAGTGCGCGTGCAATTTCAGCACGGCGCCTTTCTCCACCGGACAGCTGTATGCCCTTGGAGTCGCGAATATGTTCGATTCGCAGATTGGCCAGCAGGTCGTCACACAGCTGCTTTCGCTGCCTTTTCCCCAGATTGTCGCGTGCTTCCAGGCTGACCATGATGTTCTGCTCTACAGTGAGCCCGCGGAAAATGGATGGCTCTTGCGGCAGATAGCCGATGCCATGCCGGGCACGCAGATGCATGGGCATGTGCGTGATGTCCAGGTCATTTAAAATAATGCGACCCTCGGTTGTCCTCAGCAGTCCTGCCAGCATGTAAAAGCATGTGGTCTTGCCTGCACCGTTGGGCCCGAGCAGGCCCACGATCTCACTGGACTGGACATCCAGGTTGACATGCTGAACGACTGCATGCGTATCGAACTGCTTGTGCAAATTTTCTGCACGTAGATTGTTCATGCTGAGAGCATTCCGATCAGTACCTGGAACCGGGGAGTCAAGGGCTGGCCTCCATTGGTGATTCGTCGGTGACGGTTTCCGGCAGCACCGTAATGTTGACCCTTCCGCTGCCTTCAGAACTTCCTCCACTGACAGTTTTCTTGTCCACGTGAAAGACAATGCTGTCGCTTGCAAAGGTATTGCCGTCTTCGGTCAGTTTTGCATTTTTGGTCAATATGATCTGCTTTTTACTGATGTCATAGACCATGTATTGCGCTTCTGCATACACCGTTTTTCCATCATCAGCGGTTTGCCTGAAGGTAGTCAAGTCACCCTCGGACTTGATTTTATGAACCTTTTTGTCAACGGATTCAACCACTACCGTATCACCGGTTAATCGCATACTGCCTTGTGCGACACGGACATTGCCGCGATAAATGCTTATTCCCGTATTCTCATTCATTTCAGCAGAATCCGCCTTGATGCTGATGGGTTTGCCTGAGTCATCCGAAAAAGCACTGGACCATGCGAGGCATGCGATCAAGGCTGTCAGAAAGACAGACTGGACGATGGACCTAGGGTTGGTAGATGCCTTCGACATTGTTGTGTAAATATAGCACTTCTTTTTTCAAGTCCAGGCTCATGCCGCGCGCAGAAAACATTTCAGACCCGCGCACGGCCGTTATCGTCGAGTCGGTGGTCGCACGTTGTTTTTCAGGGAATACGATCAACAGCTCTGTTGTAATCACCAGGGGCTGTGAGCCGCTGTCGGGTTGCACCTGGTTGATCCGGACATTGCCTGTCAGGGTGATTACATTGCTGTGGTCCCGTGTGACCCCTTTTTGGGCTTGTGCATGAATCTGGCCGCCTTCACTGTCGTAGAGAGTAATTTCAGGCAGATCAAATTGGCTGCTGTTGTCATCTTCATAGAGCTGGTACCTGGATGCCAGCACCTTGTATTGGGGTTTGCCATCCTCGGCATTGATGACCATTTCGATGCTGTCAAAACTGATGGAGGGGGCATTGGACGGGGCATCAGCAGAATCCGGCCCAACAGGGGCATCACGCAGACTCAAAAACCACAGTGCCGCAAAGGCACCGAATATGATCAAGCTTCCAATCCAAATCAGCCTGGATCGCATGATGTCATTCAGCGCAGGTTGTGTGACAACACCTGGTCCATCAGGCCCTGGGTATCCAGCAGCAGATCGCATACTTCCCGTGCAGCACCCTGTCCGCCGCTATTGACCGTTTCGCAGTGCGCATGCTGCTTCACGTACGCATGCGCATTGGCAACCGCCACGGCAAGCCCGCAGCGTGTCATGACCTGCAGGTCAAAGATGTCGTCTCCGACATAGGCCGCCTGCTGTTCATCAAGCTCCAGCCGGGCGAGTAGTTCCTGGAATACGAGGAATTTGTCTTTGCAGCCCTGGTATACATGTTTTACCTCAAGGTCTTGCATTCGATGTTCCAGCGATTTGGATGAGCGTCCGGTAATGACACCGACCTCAAACCCGTAATGCAGCAGCAGCCGTATGCCATGGCCATCATGCGTATTAAAGGCCTTGAACTCAGTGCCGGAGTCATCAAGAAATATGCGCCCGTCCGTCAATACTCCATCCACGTCAAATAAGACCAGACGTATTTTTCTGGCGCGCTCGCAGGCTTCTTCTGAGGCATTCATGAAGATCGGCAGGGCAGTATGCAGTCGCAGGGTTCGCTAGGCTTGCTGGATGATCAGCCATATATACGCAATGTAGGAGGATATAAATAAAATACTTAGACCCCGCGGTATTTTTTTGATGCGCCGAAAACCCAGTACCGCGAGAAACAACACGACGGTTGCACCAGTCATGATCGGCAGGTCGCGTGCGTACACTTCATGTGGAACCGGATAGGCGGTAATGACACTTGCAGTACCGACAACCCCCAGGATATTGAAAATGTTAGAGCCGACAATATTGCCCAGCACCAGTTCACTTCTTTTTTTCAAGGCGCTTGCCAGGCAGGTCGCCAGTTCCGGCAGGCTGGTCCCGAAAGCTACAACGGTCAAGCCCACGATCAAGTCACTGATGCCGAGAACTGTTGCCACGGCAATCGCACTCCACACGACTAGCTTCGAACTGAGCAGCAAGACGGCAAGGCTGATCAACAATCCTGCCACGATGGCGGTCAGATTTTTTCCTGAAGCCGAGGGTGCAGTCACGCTCGATACCCGATCATCCAGTTCGCTGCGTGCCATGTAGTACAAAAAGGCAACCATGAAGACCAATAAAATCAGACCATCGAACAACTGCAATTTGCGGTCGATGATCAATACTGCAAATAATGCCGTGGCCGCGATCAAAATGACGAAGTCCCTTTGCAGGGCATTCTTGTGCAGGTAAAGGGGCGCGAAGCATAACGTAAACCCCAGGATCAGCAATATATTCGTGATATTCGAACCCAGGGCATTGCCGACTGCGAGTCCCGGATTTCCTTGCCAGGCAGATAGCCCGGAGACCAGCAATTCAGGCGCCGAGGTACCAAATCCCAGCACCAGAAAACCGATGACGTATGCAGGGATATTCAGACGTTGTCCCAGCTGGGACGCATTGTTGACCAGTTGTTCGGCACTCCATGCGAGTAGTAAAAAGCCGGCCACGAGCGCTGCAGTGAATAGAAACATATTGGGCTGGTCTGGGAATTAGGGCAGGTCGTAGTAATGCCGATTGTCAGTTTGTATCAGAAAAGGGTATTCATCGCCAAGAACTCGGCACACGAACCAGGTGGGTGCCCAATTTCAAGTGCCTGATGTCATCAATAGTACAGTTCAAAACGTCAGCCAATTGTACGGTCTGGCCGATTATATTGCTTGCATTATGTAAGGGGTCTTTCACTCTCGAGGGGCACCCGGTCGCTCCCAGGATACACACAGGATGGACAGGGGTCCGGGCAAATTGACGTCAGGACTATATTTCACTACTCTGGACGCGCACACCGATTGACACACCCAAATCAACCATCATGTGGAATAGCTGGAGAGACCCGTCGTGAACCGTTTCGAGCGTGTGGCATGGACCACATTCAGCCAGATTGTCGTTGCATGCGTGCTGTTTTTGCTGCTGGCCATGCCTGCAACCGCAGCGGATGATCGCACACCCGAGCAGATTATCGAGGATACCTCGACAAAAGTGCTGACCGTGCTGAATGAAGAGTACGAGCGCTTGAGTAACGATCCTTCTTTGATTCGTGACTTGGTCGACGAGACGATCGTTCCCGTTGTGGATTTGAATTCGATGGGAAAACTGATTCTGGGCAAACACTGGAAATTGTCGAGTGAAGAGCAGCGGGTGGCCTTTGTTTTAGGGTTCAAGGACATGCTGGTTCGCATTTTTGGTAAAACGTTACTGGATTATGGCAAAGCACGGATTACCGTGTTGCCGAACCAGCCGGGAAAGCAAGGCAAATACCGCACTGTACTGACGGAGCTTGATATCGGCGCGGGACAGGCCCCGCTGCAGGTCGCCTATGTCTTTCGCAAGAACAAACAGAGTGAATGGAAAATTTTTGATTTCTCCATAGATGGCCTGAGTCTTGTAAAGAATTTCCGTACCAGCTTCTCTCAGGAGATTAGGGAAACTTCAGTGCAGATGCTCATTGATCGTCTAGCGACGGCTGATGAATCGAGTCTTCCTGATAACATCGGCATTCCCGTAGAGTAAGTTGACGTGTATGAGTAAGTGCATGCATGAGGGCTTCCAAAATTAGGCAACAGCTCAACACGGTGCTACTGCCTATCAAACCCGCCACAATTTCTCAGTTTAATCGACCAATTTTGATGTAAGTCGCAGATATCCGATTATGGAGAAGTTATTGATAGAGGGTGGCTGTGTGCTGGAAGGAGAAATCCGGCTCTCTGGTGCCAAGAATGCGGTGCTGCCAATACTGGCTGCAACCCTGCTGGCAGATGGCCCCATGAAGATTGCCAATGTCCCGCACCTGCAGGATGTCACCACGACAATGGAATTACTGGGGCGTATGGGCGTTTCCCTGACCCTGGATGAGTATATGAACATCGAGGTGAATTCCGAGTCGATCACGGAGCTGTTTGCGCCGTATGAGGTTGTAAAGACCATGCGTGCCTCCATCCTGGTTCTTGGTCCCCTGCTGGCTCGATTCGGAGAGGCTGAGGTGTCTCTGCCGGGTGGTTGTGCCATCGGCTCCCGGCCTGTGAACCTGCATTTGCATGGATTGGAAGCGATGGGGGCAGAAATTGAAGTGAAGGGCGGATACATCCATGCAAAATCCAAGCGCCTGAAAGGCGCACATCTGTTGATGGACAATGTCACGGTGACCGGCACGGAAAATCTCATGATGGCGGCCACGCTCGCGGTTGGCACAACGGTCATTGAGAATGCTGCCCGTGAACCCGAAGTGACTGATCTGGCAAACTGTTTGATCAAGATGGGTGCCAAAATAGAAGGCGCCGGCACGAGCAAAATCACGATTCATGGCGTGGAGAAGTTGCATGGATGCCAATACAGCGTGCTTACCGATCGCATTGAGACAGGGACATTTTTAGTGGCAACGGCAATCACGGGCGGGCATGTGCGGCTGAAAAATGCTCAACCCAAGTTTCTTGAATCTGTTTTGATGAAACTGCAGGAAGCCGGAGCCGAAATCCATTGCGATGAGAACTGGGTTGAAATTGACATGGGCCGGCGTCGTCCGAAAAGCATAGATATTTGTACGGCACCGTATCCTGCATTCCCAACAGACATGCAGGCACAGTTCACTGCCCTGAACTGCGTGGCTCAGGGTTCAGGAACAATCACTGAATCTGTTTTTGAAAACCGTTTTATGCATATCCAGGAAATGCAACGAATGGGCGCGAAAATAAAGGTAACCGGAAATACCGCAATTACAACGGGGGTAGATAAACTGGTTGCTGCCCCGGTAATGGCGACGGATTTGCGTGCATCGGCCAGCCTGATTTTGGCAGGTCTGATTGCAGAGGGCCAGACGGTCGTGGATCGTATCTATCATATCGACCGGGGATACGAATGTATCGAGGAAAAACTGATGCAGTTGGGCGCCAGCATCCGCCGTGTTCCGCATTGATTGATTGGCAGTGATACAAGGATCATTCATCCTATGACAACACAAACCGGCAAGGATTTGATTACCATTGCGATCTCGAAGGGACGGGTCTTCGAGGAGAGCCTGGACCTGCTTGCAAGCTTGAATATCCAGGTGGTGGAGAAGGACCTGGAGGGACGTAAACTTTTGTTGTCCACCAGCCAGCCTGGGATTCGCTTGCTTGTCATCCGCTCCAAGGATGTCCCGACCTATGTGCAGTACGGTGTCGCTGAACTTGGCATTGTCGGCAAGGATGTGCTGATGGAATTCACGGGTGGCGGCATCTACGAGCCGGTCGATCTGGGCATAGCCAAATGCCGTCTGATGGTTGCCGGCATGGAACCGCAGCTTCAGAACAGCACGCGTTTGCGCGTGGCGACCAAGTACGTGCGCAGTACGCAACAGCATTTTGCAGCCAAGGGTCTGCAAGTTGAACTGATTAAGCTGTATGGCTCGATGGAACTTGCACCGGTTCTTGGGCTTGCTGACTGTATCGTGGATCTGGTTGCGACGGGAAACACGCTCAAGGCTAATGGACTGACCCCGATCGAACACATTGCTGATATCAGTTGCCGACTGATCGTCAATAAGGCAGCAATGAAGATAAAATCTGCTACACTTAGGCGCCTCATCGAGCAATTCAAACTTGCGGCTAAAGGATAACGGATTTTTGAAGGCATGGTGGATCATGAGCTATCGGACAGACGATCTAAAAATTGTGGAAATCAAGGAGTTGATTGCTCCTTCCGATTTGCGCAACGAATTCCCGATTACGGATAACGCCTCAAGGTGTGTGTTTACGGCACGCGCTGATGTTCAGAACATTCTCCAAGGAAAAGATGATCGTCTGCTTGCAATAGTGGGCCCTTGTTCAATCCATGACCCGGATGCAGCCAGCGAGTATGCAGATCGACTGCTTGCGCTACGCAAGAACCTTATCGATGACCTGGCGATCATCATGCGCGTGTACTTTGAAAAACCGCGTACTACCGTGGGCTGGAAAGGATTGATCAATGATCCTAATCTGGATGGAAGTTTTGAAATTAACAAGGGTTTGCGCGTTGCGCGCAAGCTGTTGCTGGACCTGAACGAAATGGGCTTGCCCGCAGGCACAGAATACTTGGACTTGATCAGCCCTCAGTATGTTGCCGACCTGGTGAGCTGGGGCGCCATTGGTGCAAGGACCACTGAAAGCCAGGTACACCGTGAACTGGCATCAGGATTGTCCTGTCCTGTAGGTTTCAAGAATGCCACCAGTGGCGATATGCAGGTTGCAGTGGATGCCGTCGGATCAGCGACGAACCCGCATCATTTCCTGTCAGTAACCAAAGCCGGGCGCTCTGCAATTTTCTCCACCACGGGAAACAAGGATTGCCATGTCATTTTGCGTGGCGGCAGAGAGCCGAATTACAACAAGGAAAGTATCAATGCCGCAGCACGGTTACTGGAGAAGTCCGGTCTCGAGCCACGGTTGATGATAGATTGCAGCCATGCCAACAGCTTCAAGCAGCATGACAGGCAAATGGAAGTTGGCCAATCCATTGTTGCCCAGCTAAATGCAGGCGATCCACGAATTTTTGGAGTGATGATTGAAAGCCATCTTGTCGAGGGCCGTCAGGATACGAAGCCTGGCGTCGAACTGACATACGGCCAGAGCATCACGGATGCATGCATGGGGTGGGAAAAGACCGAAGAGCTGCTGCACATGCTTGCTGGTGCCGCGCGTATGCGGCGTGAGGCTAACTCTGCAGTAAGTGCAGCCTGACACCCAATCCTTCCATGCTGGACATTACACGTCTTCATACCCGAGACGCAGATTTTTCCACGTCCTTTGAAAGCTGGCTCAGCAGCAGTCCTGTGGCAGAACAGGATGTGACCGGCAGTGTTGCAAAAATTATTGAGGCGGTTCGAACGCAAGGTGATGCCGCGATCCTGGAACTTACCGAACGCCACGATCATATTTCAGCGCAGTCTATAAGCGATCTGGAAGTCACGGAATCACAAGTTCAGCAAGCCCTGCAATCCATCAGTGATGAGCAACGGGAAGCCCTTGATGTGGCCGCGTCCCGAATTCGCAAGTATGCTGAACGTCAGCGCATAGAATCCTGGACGCTGCAGGACGAATACGGAAATGAAGTAGGGCAAAAGGTGACAGCCTTGCAGAACGTGGGGGTCTATGTGCCCGGTGGGACCGCTGCATACCCATCCTCTGTACTGATGAATGTGATTCCGGCAAAGGTTGCCGGAGTTGAATCGGTCTGTATGGTTGTGCCTGCCCCGCATGGCCGTCTGAATCCCATGGTCCTGGCGGCTGGAGCAATTTCCGGGGTGGACCGTATATTCACCATTGGCGGAGCCCAGGCGGTCGCGGCATTGGCTTACGGTACTGACACAATTCCCAAGGTCGACAAGATCGTTGGCCCGGGGAATGCCTATGTAGCGTGTGCAAAGCGCATGGTCTTTGGCCAGGTGGGCATCGATATGATTGCCGGGCCTTCGGAGGTATTGGTGATCTGTGATGGCAATGCAGATGCTGAGTGGGTGGCGATGGACTTGTTCTCGCAGGCAGAACACGACCCCCAGGCACGCGCCATGCTGATCGCCACCGAAGATGAATTCATGGATCAGGTATTGGGGCACATGCAACGTCAGCTGGAGCAGCTGGATCGTGCTGAAACGATTACACAGTCAATGAACAACTCGGGTGTTTTTATCGGTGTGAGCAATCTGCAGGAAGCGGTTGAACTGAGTAACCGAATTGCACCGGAACATCTTGCACTCTGTGTCCGTGAACCGGATGCCTTGCTGGAAAAAATAAGCAATGCAGGTGCCATATTCCTGGGGAATTATTCTCCGGAAGTTCTCGGAGACTACTGTGCAGGGCCAAACCACGTATTGCCGACTTCCACCACCGCACGCTACTCGTCTCCTCTTGGCGTATATGATTTCCAGAAACGTACGAGTGTCGTGAACTGTTCCCGCAAGGGTGCAGCAAAACTGGGCAAGGTCGCTGCAGTACTGGCGCATAGTGAAGGCTTGTCAGCGCACGCCAGGTCGGCTGAATATCGCTGCAAGCAAACTACGACTGTCTGAAGATTGCTGCAATGGCTGTAACCCCGCAACAACTGCTGCGCAGTGAACTGGCTGAAATGCGCACCTATCATGTGGCAGAGGCGAGTGGATTCATAAAACTGGATGCCATGGAAAATCCGTATGGATTGCCTGAAGTCCTGAAAAAACAGTGGCTGGAGGTTATTGAAAAAGCGGTACTGAACCGTTACCCGGATCCACATGCGATCGGGCTGAAACGAAACTTCAGCCAGGCGTTCTCGATCCCTGCCGACATTCAGTTGATGTTTGGCAACGGGTCGGACGAACTGATCCAGTTGCTGATTCTTGCGATCGCCAAACCAGGCGCACGCATACTCACCGTAACGCCGAGCTTTTCCATGTACAAGCGGATTGCAGAGTGTATCGGTGTACAGGTCGTCGAGGTCCCGCTGTCTGCAGATTCCTTTACACTGCAGGTAGATCAAATTCGTGCGGCAATCGAGGAGACGGATCCAGCGCTGGTATTTTTGGATTGCCCGAACAACCCGACTGGGCTGCTGTGGCCGCAGCAGCAGGTCGAACAGGTTGTGCAGCAATGCAGCGGGCTGGTCGTCATTGATGAAGCCTATGCACCGTTCGCTTCACGCACCTTGATGGCGCTGGTTGAGAAATATCCACATGTACTGATGTTGCGCACGCTGTCAAAGATGGGCCTTGCCGGATTGCGTCTGGGTTGCCTGCTCGGAGCACAACAGTGGCTGGAGGAGTTTGAAAAGCTGCGCTTGCCCTACAATGTCAATGTGTTAACACAACTGAGTGCTGGTTTTGCACTGGATCATGTTTCCGTTTTCAATACACAGGCCAGTCGGATCTGTGAGCAGCGCGAATGGCTGATGAATGCCATGCGTGCGCTTGAAGGCATCCGTGTTTTTCCAAGTGAAGCCAATTTCATTTTGTTCCGGACATTGAATAAAACAGCGGAAGCAGTTTTCAGCGACCTGCTGGAGCACAAGGTACTGATCAAGAATGTAGCAAATGCCGATCTGCTGGAGAACTGCTTGCGGGTCACGGTAGGTACGGAAAAGGAAAATCGCACATTCATTGATGTTCTGCAGAGTGCCCTGGTCTGATGCAAGCCAAGCCCCCTGTGCAGATGCGCCATTCAGACGATTCTATTGTCCAGTCTTCAGGATTTGAGGTGCGCCCATGGTGAGCATCCAAGAACTGACTCGATACCTGGACAGCGTGTTGCAGACCGAGCGCTTCAAGGATTACTGCCCCAATGGATTGCAGGTGGAGGGCAGGGACAGGGTCGAGCACATCGTTACTGGAGTGACCGCGAGTCAGGCGTTGCTCAAAGCTGCCCATGCCAGAAATGCGGATGCGGTGCTCGTTCATCACGGATACTTCTGGAAAAATGAGGACCCGCGCATAACCGGAATCAAGCGGGCGCGACTTGCGATGTTGCTGCAGAACGATATCAATCTTCTTGCCTATCATTTGCCCCTCGATGCGCATCCGGACTTCGGTAACAATGCCCAGCTCGGGCGGCTGCTGGGAATCCAGGTTGACGGTACGCTGCAGGCCGGGGAACAGGTTGCCTGTGTAAGTTATGGGCACCTGGAAGCCACCTCGCCAGCAGCCTTCAAGGAGCGTATCGACTCAGCGCTGCAGCGCGATTGCATACATGTGGATGCCGGGCCGGACAAGATCACCACCGTTGGCTGGTGCACGGGGGCAGGTCAGGGATTTATCGAGCAAGCCGTTGACGCAAACCTTGATGCGTATATCAGCGGTGAAATTTCAGAACCTACAGCCCATATTGCCAGAGAAGCCAAGATCCACTATTTTGCCGCGGGCCATCATGCAACGGAGCGTTACGGGGTTCAGGCCCTGGCTCGACACCTTGAGCAGAAATTCGATATCGGGCATGAATTTGTCGACATTGACAACCCGGCATAGACCGGGAATTGTTGCACTCCCACTTGACGGATTTTGCATCTTAGGCCATCCTACGCATCTTTCACAGACTGACATCCTTTGATCCAATACCGAGAACACCCGTACCGGAATTTCTGATGTACGTGTTCACTATGGGTGTTGCGTCGCGGTATGACGCATCATTTTAGTGAGCAGGGGAATCTTCTATATGGCAAACGACAAAATAGACCATGGCCGTCGCAAGGCACTGACAGGCAGTGTGGCCATTGTTGGCGGGGTTGGTGCGGTGATCACGGCCTGGCCCTTTATCTCGAGCATGAATCCAAGCGCAAGCTCACTTGCCGCTGGCGCCCCCGTTGAGGTTGACGTGAGCAAAATGCAGCCGGGGCAGCAAATACAGGAAATCTGGCGCAGGAAACCCGTGTGGATTATCCGCCGCACGCCGGAGATGGTGGAATCCCTTGGGGAGTTAACACCAAAACTCCGTGATCCCGAATCCAGGGATGGCCAGCAGCCAGCCTTTGCGCAAAACGAATTTCGTTCCATCAAGAAGGAATATCTGGTACTGATCGGCATTTGCACCCACCTGGGCTGTGCTCCTGAATATCGCCCCGAACCGGGAACGATCAGTGCAAACTGGAGAGGCGGGTTCTACTGCGCATGTCACGGGTCGAGGTTCGACCTGGCCGGGCGCGTGTATAAGAATGTGCCGGCAAACAAAAATCTCGAAGTTCCTCCGTACTACTTCCTGAGTGACGGGCGAATTTTGATTGGAATGACCAAAGAAGAGGCTGCTGCATGAGTGCAGAAGCAGGGGGGCTGCTCGGCTGGATTGATGCGCGCTTTCCATTGAGCAAAATGTGGAGAGACCACTTTGCCGAATATTACGCGCCCAAAAATTTCAACTTCTGGTATTTCTTTGGTTCCCTCGCCCTGCTCGTTCTGATCATCCAGATCTTAAGCGGCATATTCCTGACGATGCACTACAAGCCGGATGCCGAGCTGGCATTTGCCTCGGTGGAACACATCATGCGCGATGTCAACTGGGGCTGGCTGATTCGATACATGCACTCCACCGGGGCATCGTTCTTTTTTATCGTGGTGTACCTGCACATGTTTCGCGGCTTGATGTATGGCTCGTTCAAGAGTCCACGGGAATTGATCTGGATTTTTGGGATGCTGATTTACGTGGCGCTGATGGGCGAAGCCTTCATGGGGTACCTGCTGCCCTGGGGTAACATGTCGTACTGGGGTGCGCAGGTGATCATCAACCTGTTCAATACCATTCCGTATATTGGCGAAGCGATCTCGGAGTGGATACGCGGGGATTTTGTGATATCGGATGCGACTCTGAACCGGTTTTTTGCACTCCACGTTATCGCCATGCCGCTTGCGCTGCTGGCGCTAGTGGTCGGGCATATCCTGGCGTTGCATGAAGTGGGATCCAACAACCCCGATGGCGTCGAAATCAAGGAAACCAAGAATGCCGACGGCATTCCCGTTGACAGTGTCCCTTTTCATCCCTATTACACCGTCAAGGATATATTCGGAGCCATTGTGTTCCTGGCAATTTTCTCAGTGGTCGTGTTTTTTGTTCCGGACATGTACGGCTATTTTCTCGAGCATGCAAATTTCGACCCGGCCAATACACTGAATACACCGGATCATATCGCTCCGATCTGGTATTTCACACCTTTCTACACGGTGTTGCGGGCAATTCCGAATCCTTTTGGTGGCTTTGTGGTCATGGGCCTTTCCATCGCTGTGTTGTTCTTTCTTCCCTGGATTGATCGCAATCCGATCAAGTCCATTCGCTACAGAAGCTTCTTGTTCAAGGTCAATCTGTTCATATTTGCGGTGACGTTCATAGTCCTTGGATACCTCGGGCTGAATGCGGTTACACCTCTGTATTCGCAGCTGGCCCTGCGCTTCACAGAACTGTACTTCCTGTTCTTTATCGTATTGTGGACCTATAGCAGGGCACACGGACCTGTGTACTGGATCAGCAGTTTTGTGATACTGCTGGGCGGCATCACCTTGTACGATATTTTCATGAATACCTCTGAATATCCTGCGCTGATATGGCAGACATGGAGTATCCCGGCCGTATTCCTGGTGATCACGCTGTTACTGCCGTTTTTAACGAATCTTGCCCAGGAAAAAGAAGTGCCCACAAGGGTTACCTCCTGAAGACCTGCATGAAAGCCTTCGCAGTCATACTCATTCTGTTATTTACGAATGCCGCCTGGGCTGCCGGAACGAGCACCTATGAAAAAGGGAGTTTCGGTAAGATCGACATCGATTTGAGCAAAAGGACATCGCTGCAGCGGGGTGCAAAATATTTTGTGAACTACTGTCTGAGTTGCCACCCGGCAAAGCATAGCCGCTACAAGCGGGTTGCAGATGACCTGGGCATTAGTGAAAGCCTGACGAAGGACAACATCATTTTCACTGAACAGAAATTCGGTGACCTGATGACGGTTGCCATGAAGAGGGAAGATGCGACCAAGTGGTTTCTTGGCATCGACCCTCCTGACCTGAGCACGCATGTGCGAGCGATCGGTCCCCAGGCCGTGTATGAGTTCCTGAAGACATTCTATATCGATGACACACGTCCTTTTGGTGTGAATAATCTGCATTTGCCGAATACGGCAATGCCGCATGTACTGGTCAATTTGCAGGGCTCACAAAAGGCGGTATTTCATGATGAGGCTGACAAAAACGGAAAAGAGCACCCTGTTTTTGATCGATTTGAAATGATGCATCCGGGGTCGCTCAGTGAAGAGGAATACGAGCAAGTCGTGGTGGACATCGTCAATTTTCTGGCGTATTTGAGTGAGCCGGCTCAGTTAGTGCGCAAAAAAATAGGGATTGGTGTCTTGTTCTTTCTTATAGTACTGGGAACACTATCCTACTTCTTGAAGAAAAATTACTGGCAGGACGTCCACTGACATCCTTTATTGGCTGTAGAGTGTGCATGATCAAGGGAGACCCATGGTTTTAGTAGCGAATCGCCGTTCCGGCATGACATTGTTTTCTGATCCGAGTTGCGCGCAAAGCCACCGTGTGCGAGTTGTTCTGGCAGAAAAGGATATTACGGTTGATGTTGTCTACATTGACCCCGACAACAAGCCCGAGGATCTGCTGGACATCAACCCGTATAACACGGTGCCCACGCTGACCGACCGCGAACTGGTTTTATATGATGCACGCGTCATCATGGAATATCTGGATGAACGTTTTCCACACCCGCCACTGATGCCGGTTGACCCGGTATCCCGTTCCAGGTCGCGCCTGATGCTTTTCCGTATCGAAAATGACTGGTACGGGCCCTTGGTGAGGCTGCATTCCAACAAGGCAACTGTGGCCAACAAGGCAAGAAAAGACTTGCAGGAGAGCCTGCTTTCAGTTGCAGAGTTGTTCAAGGTCAAGCCGTATTTCCTGAGTGATGAGTTCAGTCTTGTGGACTGCAGCATTGCACCTATTCTATGGAGGCTGCCAAGCCTGGGGATCGATTTAGGTCCAACCGTCAGGCCCATTACCGAATACGCACAACGCGTGTTCAACCGTACCTCGTTCAGAAGCAGCTTGTCGGAGGCTGAGTTGGAAGCAAGGCCAAGCGATTTGAAAGAACTTTCACAGTAATTTTTCCCGCCACATCTCCACCAGCTTCCCGAAATGACACCGAGTCAGCCCTACTTGATTCGTGCGATGTATGACTGGATCGTCGATAACGAAATGACGCCGCATATTCTTGTCGAGGCCAGCGATCAGGTTCAGGTACCACGTGAATTTGTGGAAGATGACAAGATCGTCCTCAACATTGGTCCCATGGCGGTGCAAGCCCTTGAGCTTGGCCAGGATGCCATCAGTTTCGAGGCCCGGTTTGCGGGCAAAACAATCAGTATAAGAATCCCGGTCAAATATGTCAGCGCGATTTATGCCCGTGAGAATGGTCAGGGCATGATGTTTCCCGAAGGCGATGATTCACCTCCGGAGGAGGGTCCCGCCAAGTCTGAGCGTCCGCATTTGCAGGTTGTCAAATAGCGTATGCTGGCGACATGTGACTAGTCGCTAACAGCCAGGTTCGGCAGCACCTTACCTGGATTCAGGATGCCGTCAGGATCAAACTGCTGTTTTATTTTCATCATCAGGCTCAATACTTCGGGGTTGAGCTCCCGGTCTACCCAGTCACGCTTGGAAACCCCCACGCCGTGCTCGCCTGACAGCGTGCCACCCAGTTTCAGTACCAGATCGAATACCTTGTTCAGGCATTGGCGGGCAGCGGCAGCCTGGCGGCTGTCGGATTCGTCATACAGAAGATTGACATGAATGTTGCCATTCCCTGCATGACCAAAATTGAATATCGGTATGGAAAATTCCTTGCTGAGGCGCTCAAGGTCTAGCAGCAAAGCTGGCAGTTGAGAAACAGGGACGACCACGTCTTCATTGATCTTGCTGGGAGCAAAGCTGCGCAACGCTTGCGACAGCACTTTGCGTGCTCGCCACAATTCCTCCCTTTGTCGGGATTCGCTGGCATTTTTCAAATCGACACACCCCGGATTTTTTGCGGCTTCAAGCACCGCGGCGACATCAGCATCGACCGCCGGCGTCAGGCCATCTACCTCGATGATCAGCATGGCTTTTGCATCGCTGTCCAGCGCGATTGTTTCCTGTCCACGGATCAGGTTCAAAGAGCCCTCGTCAATAAACTCAAGTGCGCAAGGCAAGGCGCTTTGTGCCAGGATGCTCACTACCGCATCAATCGCCGACTGTGTGTCCTGGTAGCATGCACGGATCGTGTCCGTTCGCTCGGCAATTGCCCCCAGTTTCAGCCGCGCTTCGGTGATGATGGCCAAGATGCCTTCGGAACCAATCAGTAAACGTGTCAGGTCCAGACCCACTACGCCTTTAGTGGTTGCTGATCCGGTACGGATCAAGTGGCCCGCTCCAGTGACCGCGAGGATCTCCAGCGTATTCTCACGGCAGGTCCCGTATTTGATCGCACGTGGTCCTGCAGCATTACAGGCCAGGTTACCACCCACGGTACAGTAATCCGCACTGCCCGGGTCCGGTGGCCAGAACAAGCCAACTTCCGCAGCCCGTTTCTGTACTGTCGAATTCAATACACCCGGTTCAACACGCATGTTCCGGTTGGAGCGATCGACCTCCAGTATTCGATCCATCCTTTCTGTTGAAAGCACAATTCCGGATTGGACCGGTACTGCGGCCCCGGTGGTGTTGGTACCGCGTCCCCGTGTAGTCAAAGGGATATTGAACTGCCTGCACAGTTGCACACATTCCTGGATTTGCTTTGCATCCTGTGGCAGCACGACCAAATCCGGACAGGCATGCTGCTTGCTGTTGTCAAACCCGTACGTCCAGCATTCGCTTTGATCAGCAAGTACCGACTGTTCCCCGCAGGCATCGACAAAACGCTGGACTAAATGGGGTTGCAGGGGCATGCAGGCTCAGGAAGGATCGCCACCAATCATCTCGTGGTCGACCAGGTCGCACAGACAGTGAAGTACCAGCAAATGCACTTCCTGTGTGCGTGCGGTAGATGAACTCGGCACGCGTATCTCGACATCCTGTGGTCCCAGCATGGAAGGGATGTCACCGCCGTCCTTGCCTGATAACGCAATCACGGACATGTTTCGCTGATGCGCAGCTGTGATCGCAGCAGACACATTCGCGGACCGCCCGCTTGTTGTGATGGCAATGAGGACGTCGCCGCTTCGGCCAAGCGCCAGTACCTGCTTGGAAAAAATCTTTTCGTAGTCGTAATCATTGGCGATTGAGGTAAGGGTAGAGCTGTCTGTGGTCAGCGCTACTGCTGCCAATCCTTCGCGTTCCTTCTCGAAACGGTTGAGCAGTTCGGATGAAAAATGCTGTGCATCCGCAGCCGATCCTCCGTTTCCGCAGGTCAGGATCTTCCCCTGGTTTCTCAGAGAACGGACAATGAGTGTGCCTGCCTGGACAATGGGGGCCGCCAGTATTTCCGTACTGTCCTGTTTGACCGAGATACTGGCATTGAACAGCTTCTTGATTCGCGCTTCAGGTTTCATGGGTATCCTGTCAGGATTCAATGTAGTGTCTGGTACATGCAACATACCCGATGGGTATTATTGGCACGCCCTTTGTCTTGCCTGCATACTTTCAGAGTGTATAGCAACAGCCGAGAAGCTCCGGGGAAATCCCAGGTCGGGGCGCTCCTGTACCTGGGGGATGCCATTGCGAAACTGCGCCCAGGTCAATTTTCGATAAATCCGGTTTTGTGCGCCGATGCTCAGTTTCCCTGTCATACCTTCAAACTGATTATACTTGTGCGCGGCAAGCCTTTGCAGGTGGGGGATGACGCGGTATGCGTCTACACCCAATGCAGCAAATCGCGGCAGGCGGGACTCGCTGCTCGACAACTGCAGTTCTGAGGAGTCCTTCAAAAGTTCAATCTCGGGGTCACTGGACAGTAACCAGGGGATATCACCGTACTGTATGTCGTTAATGTCCTGGTCCGCCGAAATGTTCTCGTTGCCTGAGAAAATATGGGAAGTGGCATAGACAGGTAGGTCGGATGCATAGTGATAGCTGAGTTGGGGACGCAGTAACCTGGCTTGGCGCGGCAAGGCAGCCAAAAATACAAGATCCGCATCCTCGCGTCGCCGGGGTTCGTATTCAACATCCTGCTGGATGGTTTTTTCAATCATGCGGTGTCGTTGTTCGCTTTGATCAAGTTGCAGCAGTCGTTTTATCGGGCCCGAGTAGTCTGAATTTGTTGTAACGTACCGCTCCGATTGCAGGACTGTTCCCCCCAGTTCAGTAAATTGAGTGGAAAATGTATCCAGAAGCCGGACTCCCCACTCACCTTCGGGTACAAGCACCAGGGCCCGCCTGAAGCCATCGTGAAATGCACGCTCTGCAGCTTGGCTGGCTTCGTTTTCCGGCAGTAATCCAAACTGGAACAGATTCGCAGAGCCCGATGACGCGTCGCTGGTATAGTTGAGTGAAAGAGTAGGCACATCCAGCCGTCTTTGTTCGGCAATCTCGCGCACGGCCTCTTTTTGCAAGGGGCCGATAATGAAGTCTGCCCCCTCGCGTGCTGCAAGCTTATACTGACGATAGGCAGTGGCGACATCGTCCCCGGTGTCATACAGCACCAATTCGGGCAACAGGCCCGGTGCTTCCTCAAACTCTCGTGCAGTCACGACCCCGGCATAGATGGCATTGGCAATCGCGCTGTAGCGTCCGGTCATTGGCAGGAGCAGTGCGATCCTGTCCGGTGCTACCTGGGTCACCGCCCAGTCCTGGGTGACGGAGTCAAGAATTTCATCGGGAATGGTGTTGCGGGGAAATTGTGCGCGCCATTGCTGTATTTCATTTTCAAGGATGAAAATACTCGCATGTGGCTGCTTGTAGATATAGGCCAGGCTGAGCCAGGCATCCACGTCGCAATCGTTGTTCTTGTTGGCCCAGGTACTTAATTCGCCCGAATCGGAACCCATCAGGATCTCCCAAATCGACTGGCTGTTTTTTTGGATCTGGTTTGTTTCGTTCAGCCAGGGGCTGAGCATCACGAGGGTTTTGACCATCTCTTCCCTGCGCCCCGCCGCACGCAAGGCGCGGGCGCGCACCGCAAGTGCCCCCGGTTTATATTCGGGTGAATAATCCAGGAGGCTGGCCGGCAGTGCAGCCAGCGCGTCATCGACCTGCCCATACAAGAGTTCCATCTCTGCTTGCGCGATGCGTTTTCTTACAAACAGGTTGCGGGGAAGTACCGCTTCGTCAACAGCATAAAGATACTTGCGGGCCAGACTTCGTGTTTCAGACCGCAGCACGGCCTCTGTAGCCTGCAATAACAACCGTTCCCGTTGCGGGGAGGCTTTCGTTTTTGCCATCTCTGCAAACAGGTTCGCTGCCTGTGCATAGTTGCCGGACCGGAGGTGATCTTCAGCGAGGCGCAGACCGGATTTTTCCAGTACTTCGGGAGAAGGGTCAGACGGTGCCAGCAAATCAGCACATCCAGACACTGCACATACCCAGAGTATAAGGGCTACAATGCCACCAATGTTTCGCCTGGCTGAATATACTTTTTCTATCATACGACGGGTACAAACCTGAACACCGTGTGGGTGCAAAATGGCCGCTCAGGGTATTTTATATATTATTGCTACCCCAATTGGTAATTTGTCGGACATTACCTTACGTGCGCTGGATACGATCAAAAAGGTAAACATACTTCTTGCCGAAGACACCCGTATCACCAAAAAACTGCTGGATCATTATGGTGTCCGCGCCAAGCTCAAGTCCCTGCATGACTTTAATGAGTCCGCAAAAATAGAATCACTCCTGCGGGACCTGCAAAGCGGCGCCGATATGGGACTGGTTTCAGATTCGGGTACTCCCCTGATCTGTGACCCCGGATTCAAACTGGTCCGTGCTGCACATCACAACGGAATCGAGGTCTATCCGATTCCGGGTCCCTGTGCACTGATTACGGCTTTATCCGTATCGGGACTCCCTACAGACCGGTTTGTCTTTGAAGGCTTTTTGCCTAAAAAGGCATCAGAACGCAAGGAATTTCTGCAGTCACTCCGGTATGAGACACGTACGATGGTCTTCTACGAGACCGCGCAACGCCTTTGTGCCACAACAAATGACTGCATCCACGTATTGGGTGCACACAGAAAAGCCGCAATCTTGCGGGAGTTGACCAAGGTGCATGAGCAGCACCTGAGAGGCAGCCTTGAGCAGATCGGCTGCGCCTTGAATGATCCGGCTCAGGTCGTCAAGGGGGAGTGTGTGCTCCTGATTGCAGGAGATACCTCGTCCGCCGATGCACAGAGTATAGAAAATGCCAGGCTCCTCCTGGCAGACCTGCAGCAGCGCATTTCCCATAAGGATGCGGTCGAAGTGGTGGCCAAGCACACTGGAATCGGTCGAAATCGGCTGTACTCGCTGGGGCTTGACGATCGTCTCAAAAAATAGGCCCGAATGTGATACTGTCCTGTAGGGAGTCTGCTGAGCAGTCACTTTCCGAATTTCCTTCGGGAATCGGGGGGAGGAAAGTCCGGGCTCTAAGGGCAAGGTGCCAGGTAACGCCTGGAGGATGCGAATCCATGGAAAGTGCAACAGAGAGTAGACCGCCTGTTTGCTCCGCTTGAATTATATTCAAACGGGGAGCAGGTAAGGGTGAAACGGCGTGGTAAGAGCACACCGCACAACTAGTAATAGCTGTGGCTAGGTAAACCCCACCGAGAGCAAGACCAAATAGAGGGGCATGGAGTAATCCAGCATATGGCCCATATGGCCCCCGGGTAGGTTGCTAGAGGTTCATGGTGACATGGATCCCAGATGAATGGCTGTTCTAGACAGAACCCGGCTTACAGGCAGACTCCCACTCATTTCGCCGCAGATTGCGGCAAATTTCCCGGCGAATTTCCCGTACCGGGGCGCCTGAATCGAGCTTCGCGAGCCCACTCTTAATCTAACACTTTACCTTTTTCTGTTAACCCGTAGATTCAGAATGGGTTATTACAGATTCCGAGCCTTTTTTTCTGCCTACTTTTCCTCTTAACTCTCTGTCCTGTAAGTATTTTTTTAACTTTTTGCCCGGTTTTGCTTGCAATCAGGCAAGGTCATTCCTATAGTGTCGAAAAGTGGGAGAAAGTGGGAGACTATGGAATAACATTCCATACTATTTGATTGATGTTCCGAGGTATTAACGATCTTAATCTGGATTCTAAGGGCCGGTTGTCCATACCCGCCCGTTATCGCGAAAGTATCCAGGAAAAATGCAACGGCAGTCTGGTCGTGACTGCAGATACGGATCGCTGTCTCCTGATTTTTCCTCTGCCCGAGTGGGAACTTATCGAGCAAAAACTGACAGACCTGAGCAGGGATAAACAGCACCGGCGACTGCAACGCCTGCTCGTTGGCCATGCGACTGAATGTGAAATCGATGGCCAGTACCGCGTCCTGCTGCCTCCGCCATTGCGTAACTTCGCACAGCTGGACAAGCACGCGGTGTTGATTGGCCAGGGCAAAAAGTTTGAACTTTGGGACCGTGATTCCTGGGAAAAGATGCGTGAATCATGGATCAAGGAAGAAAAAAAATCGAATGAAATTACTGCCTCGCTAGAGAACCTTTCCATCTGACGATGCAGTCCGATGCACAGTGCTTGCATCAGCCCGTTTTGCTTAGGGAGGTGATTGAGGCCCTGAACATCGACCCCGGTGGGATCTACATCGATTGCACATTTGGTCGTGGCGGGGGCAGCAGTGGAAATTTTTTAAAGTTGAGTGAGGCCGGGGGGGTCCCTGTGGTGGGGCAG
>JAPOQE010000057.1 GCA_026710875.1 Gammaproteobacteria bacterium
CGCCCCGTCCACCGACGCCTGCGAACACGGCATCCCCGAAGCGTTCCGCCTCGAGAGCATCCTCGATTCCGGCCCCGTCACCCCAGTCTGTAGCAGAGTGCCACCCATGTAAAGCACATCGCTGTGCGGACGCGCCCTGTGCGCAACGGCATTTGTCGTCGATTCCCCTCTCACAACTCCCACTGCCGACCTATGCACCCCCACAAGCAGTTCATGTCTCAGTTCAATCGGCCATGGCATTTCTTGAATTTCAATCCGCTTCCGCAAGGGCAAGGTTGATTTCTGTTCGGCTTTTCGCGTCTTCTTCGGCCACTCGCATCTCTTGTCTTCTTTGGCCTCAACAATTCTTGAGCGAGGTTCTTCAGATACGCGTTCGGTTGCCATGGATCATTGGAATACCAAACCATATCAATCAGCTGCGATGTGCCCACAACAGAACCGAGTACAATCCATTCTGTCGCGAAGCTCTTGTACTTTCGTGCGCATGCAAATGATTCAAAGTGATCACGTATGTACTCTCTTTTGAAATTACTGTCAGGAAAGGGATAGGTAATAAGGGTAATACCGTTTCCACTTTCCGCAAGAGGCAGACTCCGGTCATGAGGAAGGCCATCTGCAGCAGTCATCCTTTGCATTAAAGGCAGTGAATCAAACAGCTCTTGGGTATGTGTGCCTGCCACATCATATAAACATAAAAGTGCGTCAGTTCGTTTCGCCTGTGAGCTGTTCTCTACGCATTTCAGAAATTGGCTGAATTGCGGAGTTTTCCAACTACATTTTAGCCTAGCTACATCGTCTAACATCGCTCCATATTCTACGGTCAAGTAGTCAGTGTACACCTTTTGAGCAAAATCCTCTCCAACGATCAGGTTACGCTTGAAGTTCGGTGTCAGTTTGAAGTCGAGATGATAGCCGAGTAAGGCCATTTCAGAACTTGACAAAATCTCCTCCGAATACTTGGTGCGTTGTCTAGTGTAGTACAGAAAATCCAGAGGGTCGTTCAGATAGTGCACAGCGATCTCCAAGTCAAACAGACTCATCGCCACGGCAGCAGGTCCATCTATACCCTTATCGAGGTATTTGTATATTTGGACGTTTACGGCTGGATAGTAATCGCCAGTTACACAGACTATATACGCATCATGTATCGCCCCCTCCAGCAGAAACTGTCTATCTTCATTGTCATATAATTCGTATCCCCCAGCCATCAACGCGGTCCTAGATACACACGCCTGGTCATAGGCCTCTTGCACCGCGAGGCGAAAATCTGCCCTTAGGCTATCATCATTCCCTTTTCTGGAGGCTACGGTCAGTTTCTTAGATTTTGCCTGAATGATTATTGCTCTGTTCCCATACATAGCAAGAACGTCGACATCAGTTACATCTTGCTTTTGTCTTCTAATCTTTACGCCACGAAAGAGATTGGGGCCAAATACTGGCTCTAGCAGTGCATAGGCAATTTCCTCAGTCATCTCGCCTCTGTTCTGTAGAGCGATCGCTTCGTATTGGGGATCATTCATCATCCAGTAAAATGGGCTGTCGTACACTGAACGAGCTAGGTAAGGCATAATGGGCAAGAAGTACTGTCCATTGTTAAGCAAAATGATCGGGTGTGAATGAATCTTGTTATAGTCACCGAGAGAATCAAGTCCCTCGTTAGTAGCCTGGGTTATGGAAAAGATGTCCAGGAACCTTAATGCAGTTTCTCGGGGAACATTCGGTATGCCTTCTGGGTCAAAGAGGAAATTCTCTAAGCACTGCCGAGCGATTTCACTTATTGATGAAGGAATCTTCATGTGAGAGAAACGGCCGTTGATTAGCTTTTCGAGTTGGTTCGTAACTTCAACTATAGAATGCAGGCTCATTCCTGTATGGCCTTCAATCCATTGGTCATCCTTTTTGTAGCGCTTCTCTGCCATTTCAAGAAACTGTAGGTGGTTAGCTCCTTCTCCTCCATAGAAGATTGGCTCCACCATGCCTTGCCCATTGTCCAAATCAGTGCCAATGTGAGCTCTGTGAAGTTCCTGAAGTAAATTGTGAACCCTGTCGTATTGGTTACAAAGTGTTTCGTCAGTTTGTGGGAATTCCAAGTTTACTGGGCGCTTAACCATTAGGCCCAATATAAAGGACATTTCTCGATGGTTAGGCCGTTGACTCCAATCAATCTCTTCCATTTTCTCTTGAGACGACAATAAGGCGAAGAAGGCTATAAATGCGAACGTGCAAATAAACCCTTCTTCCTGGCACAGCTGTTCCAGGTC
>JAPOQE010000058.1 GCA_026710875.1 Gammaproteobacteria bacterium
GCGGCGTGACCCTGCTGGACGGCGTACCGCTGGCGGTGACCCCGCCGAATTTCGTTGAACTGCAGATCACCAAGACGGATCCGGGCGTGCGCGGGGACACTGCCACGGGGGGCGTCAAGCCTGCCACCGTGGAAACGGGGGCGGTGGTCAAGGTGCCGCTGTTTGTCGAGGAAGGGGAAGTGCTGCGCATCGACACGCGCACTGCCGAGTATGTATCCCGTGTGAAAGGATAATGCAGGCTCCCGGCATCATCGCCTGCCTGTCAAACCCATGGATGATGTTACGCGCTCACTGAGCACGGCCCAAACCCACCAGGGCTCCCCCGGACTGAAACAGGTTCGCCGGGCCCGGGCGCTCATGTATTCCGAGGCCCGCAAATACTTCCACGCACACGGTGTACTGGAGGTTGAAACTCCGGTCATCAACCCGGCCACGGTGTCCGATCCGCATATCGACAGTATCGCGGTGGTCTGCAACGGTCAGCAGCAGTTTTTACATACCTCTGCCGAGTATGCGATGAAGGCCCTGCTGGCACACCTGAAGTGCGACATCTACCAGCTCTGCAAGGTGTTTCGTGACGGCGAATCCGGCAGGCTGCACCACAGTGAATTTACCATGCTGGAATGGTATCGCGTGGGCTGGAACTACCTGGATCTCATGGCGGAAGTGGACGACCTTGTCCGGGTCCTGTTGCACGATACGTTTCGCCTGGAGGACTCCGAGTTTATTACCTACCAGGAACTCTTTCGACAGTATTGCGGCATTGACCCGTGGTCTTGCGCTGAGGAGGACTACAGGGATGCCTGTCGCAAGGCAGGCCTCACGTTTACCTCAAGGCTTCCGGTCGATGCGTACCAGAGCCTGCTGCTGGACCAGACAATTGCCACCCACCTGCCTGGTGACCGCATGATCTTTGTCCATGATTTCCCACCGGAACAGGCCAGCCTGGCAAGAATCAACGACCAGGGAAAGGCCGAGCGTTTCGAGTTGTATGTGGCCGGGCTGGAGCTTGCCAACGGCTATCAGGAACTGGTCGATGCCGGCGAACAGCGCCGGCGCATCGATGCCGACAACAAGAAGCGCCAGCAACTCGGCAAGAGGCCACAGGCGCCGGACGGTGCCTTGATCGCAGCCCTGGAGCGAGGATTACCGGAGTGCGCCGGTGTGGCGCTGGGCATGGACCGGTTGCTGATGCTCGCCACCGGGGTGGAGGACATCAGGAAGCTTCTGGAGTGCCCTGCGGGCTGACAGTGTCTCGGCCAAGGGCCTGACCCATCACCAGGGGTTGTTGCAGGCGAAGGCCGGATTCCCATTCGACAGACGTGGATTCCAAGAGCACGATGGCCGTGGAGCCCATGTGGAATATTCCCAGTTCGTCACCTTTTTCAAGTTTCACGCCCGGATACTTTTTTCTTTGAACGGTCTTGCGCCCTGACGGTGTGACCATGCCTTCCCAGGCCATTTCAATGGCCGCAACATTCACAGCCCCTACCATGACGACCGCCATCCAGCCCAGCCGGGTTTCAAAGATCGAAATTACGCGCTCATTGCGGGTATACAGGTTGTCAATGACTTCAGCAGCGTAAGGAGCCACACTGAACAGTCTCCCGGGCACATGGATCATTTCCACCAGGGTGCCGTCCAGAGGCATGTGTACACGATGGTAGTTTTTGGGTGACAGGTAAATGGTTGCGAATTTCCCGCGCTCGCACAAACGCCCGTACTCGAGCGCACCGCCCAGCAGTTCGCGCACGGAAAACCAGCGCCCCTTGGCCTGGATGGCGCGGTGACTGGCATACTCGGAGATCTGGCTGATACGCCCATCTGCCGGGCTGACGATGACATTAGCCCCTGCAGCGATCGGCCGGGCCCCAGGGACCAGCCGGCGGGTAAAAAACTCATCGAAGTTGGCGTAGTCCTCGGGTTCGCTGGAGATGGCCTCGCGCATGTCGACGTCAAAGGCGCGTATGAACAGGCGGATGGCCGGGTTTTTCAAAAACGTATTCTGACGGGTCGCCCAGTAGGTAATCCGCGATACCAGGTGATGGGGAAACAGGCAGAATAAAAACCCTTTGCAATGTTTCCATAAGGTGTTCATCAGCTTCCCTGTTGAGTGTTGCCGTCAGTCTTCATTGACCCGAAATCATCCATCATGACCCGGTGTTTATACGCTGTTCCAATGGGTCAGTACATTCTTGCAGGGCACCACGATAAAACGTGGCCACCCGGGTGCATGGGATCGTCCTGGTTTCCACGCTTCACAGGCACGCAATACACCACTCCCAAGGTCCGGGTCAAGGTCTCCAGCCTTCACTGCAGGGTGGTCTTTGGTTGCGCATCCAGGGCGGTGATGCTTTTCGGGCTGATGCGGCCTGGGTCATCACTCGTATACATGCAGTAAGAAAGGGTCATTAAAACAGAGAAGCCAGCCACCACGAGCAGACTGTAAAGGTCGCGTCGCATCGATTTGTGAACCTCGGAGTGTTTTGAACCGGAGTCTATTTTGCAACAGTGTATAGCTGTTTGTGAATGGACAGGCAGTGCAGACAGTTTCTTTACCGGAGATGATATGATTCGCGCATGCCCGGTAATACCTATGGAAAATTATTTTCGGTCACCTCATTTGGCGAGAGTCATGGCAGTGCGATCGGCTGCATCGTGGACGGCTGTCCTCCGGGACTGGAGCTGGCTGCTTCCGATTTGCAGCTTGAGCTTGAGCGCCGCCGCCCGGGCAAAACTCGCCATACCTCGCAGCGACGCGAGCCGGACGAGGTCGAGATCCTGTCCGGTACCTTTGAGGGCAAGACCACAGGCACACCGATTGGCCTGATCATCTACAACCAGGATGCCCGTTCCAAGGACTACAGCAACATCAAGGACAAGTTTCGTCCCGGTCATGCGGATTACACCTACCTGAAAAAGTACGGCTTGCGAGACTACCGTGGCGGCGGTCGTTCTTCGGCGCGCGAAACCGCCATGCGCGTTGCTGCCGGGGCGATCGCAAAGAAATACCTGAAGCAGGTCGGCGGGATTGCCATTCGCGGCTGTCTCTCACAACTGGGTTCGATTGAAATTGAGCACAGGGACTGGGATGCCGTGGAGTCCAATCCCTTCTTTTGCCCGGATGCGGACAAGGTTGGCGAGCTTGAGCAGTACATGGATGCGCTTCGCAAACAGGGGGACTCGACCGGGGCCCGTGTCATGGTTGTGGCAAGCGGCATGCCGACGGGGCTGGGAGAGCCTGTGTTTGATCGCCTGGATGCCGATATCGCACATGCCATGATGAGCATCAATGCAGTCAAAGGGGTTGAAATCGGAGCAGGCTTTGGCTGCGTGGCGCAGATGGGCAGCGAGCATCGTGACGAGATCACCCCGCA